>JAYKJB010000003.1 GCA_035285325.1 Candidatus Sericytochromatia bacterium | reverse complement strand
AGCCGCCCTGGGTGACCACGTGGGCCTGGTTGGTGGCCCGCGGATCCAGCGGCGGCTGATTGGGACGAATATCCGGCATCCAGAACCTCATCGACGGGCAAGAAGATAATCGTCATGTTCCACCGCTGCGCGGGTTTGAATCCCGCCTCGGCGGCCCCATCACCAGACGCGCCCGCTCCCAAGCCTTGGGGGCCTCCTCAGTGGCCGATTTCTCAAGCACATGGTTTCAGCGGGAAAACGAGTCGCGACCTGTTCACCGGGTTCCCGCGCTCGGACAACCACGGGAAGCGGGGCCCCAGCGGTATACTGGCCCTCAGCGTTCCATCGAGGCCAGCGTGTGGTCCGCACACCATGGCGCAACGTTTTCAGCTTCCCTCGCCGGCACACGGTCCCCCGGTGGAGGCAGGGTCCCCTCAGCGAGAGAAGCCATGTTGTTCCCAAGACGGGAACAGGGTAGGATGAATCATGCGGGTCATCGCATACAAGACGTTGACGAGATTCCTGACTGGGCTGGCCGGGCGGGCGGAGCAAGACGCAGTGGCAGGCGCTCTCGGCGCCTGGTACGAGGAGGTCAGACGGGCAACCTGGAAAACCCCCGCCGATGTGAAGCTCGCTTATCGCAACGCCAGCATCGTGGGCAGCGATCGCCTGGTGTTCAACATCAAGGGCAACGACTTTCGATTGGTGGTCGCGGTGGATTACGGCCGGCAGATTGTTTTCGTGAAGTGGTTCGGCACCCACGAGGCGTATGATCGCATTGACGTGAGGACGGTCAGCTATGGAGATTAAGCCCATCCGGACGGACGCCGATCACGATCGGGCCCTTCAAGAAATCGAACGCCTGTGGGGGGCGCCCGAAGGAACGGACGAGGGCGACCGTTTGGAGGTATGGGTCACGCTGGTCGAGGCTTGGGAACGGTCACACGTGGCCCCCCCCGCGGTCGACCCCATTGCGGCGATCGAATTTCGCCTCGAGCAGTTGGGCCTCGACGCCAAGGCGTTGAACGGTGTCATTGGCTCACGGAGCCGAGTCTACGAGGTGCTCAAGGGGGAGCGGCAGCTGACGCTGCCGATGATCCGTCGGCTGGTCGAGAGGTTGGGAATCCCCGCCGAGATCCTGATCCGTGCTCCAGGTGGCGGGCGAAACGAAGTCGCCTAGTCGTTCGTTGGACCGAACGCCGGAATCGACACGCGGATGGCGCCCGGTGAACGGGGTCGTGGATGACCTCGCCCAACCGGGCGCCTGACTTTCGACCGGGGGCGGCCGTGGGCCGTAACGGCCTCAGAGCGAGCCGGGCGCGCCCTCCTGCCAGCCCGGCTCGAAGGGCGTCAGCAGGGGCTTGTGCCGACGCAGCGCCTCCCGGTCGTGCAGCACGTAGCTCTGGCTGCCGTCGTTGATGATGGCGCCGTCGAGGCGGGTCTTTGCGTTCATCTTCGTGTGGCGCATGCTGGCGTCCGTCAGGTTGGCGCCCCGCAGATCCGCCGCGTCGAGGTTCACGTCGTCGAGTTTGGCGCCCGTCATGTTGGCCTTGCGAAGCTCCGCTTCCCACGCCGTGGAGCCGCGCAGGTCCGCGCGGCGGAGATCCGCGTCGTTCAGGTTGATGAAGTCGAGCTCTTTCTTGGTGAGGTTGCGACCGGGGAGCTTCGCGCCAGGCATCTGCGCGCCCATGAGGTTGGCCTTCTCGATGCCGATGGCCGCGCCCACCTGCGAGCCTTCGAAGTCAGCGTGCTTCAGGTTGGCGCCGCTGAAGTCCGTGCCGGTCAGGTCGGCCTTCCTGAAACGCGCCTCCTGCGCATTGGTGCCCTTCAGGGAGGCCCCCCGCAGGTCGGCACCGTTAAGCCTGGCGCTGTTGACGTCGGCCCCGTCCAGCACGGCCTTGGGCAGCTTGGCACCGGTCAGGTCAAACTCGGCGAGGTCAGCGCCGGGCAGCTTGGCCCCGGGCATCGTGGCGCCACGCAGCCCGCTGGGCTTGTAAGGGCCCAGTTCGCGCTCGCTGTACTGCGGCCAGTTGAACTTGGTGGCTTCGCGCTTCCGCACCTCTGCCGCGATCTGCTTGGGGGTGATCTCCCGGGGGAAGACACCCGCACGGTTCACGGTCAGGGCGCGGGGACGCGTCCCCAGGGCCAGGTTGTCGGCCGCCTGCCGGGCAACCCCCTCCGTGGCTTCCTTCGCCACCTGGGTTCCGGCCTTGGCGGCCGAGCGGCCGGACTTGGCGGCCGCTTGCTTGAAGAGGTTCTGGATGATGGCCATGGGTTTGCCCTCCGGCCGGAATCTCGGGCCTCATCGGCTACATGGACAGCAGAGCCGCCAAGCGCCTGAAAGCCGAGATCGACCAGCTGAATGTGGAGCTCCAGGACTTGCGCTCCGACAAAATGCGCTACACCAAGCTGCTGGGGTCCTGATAACGGACGAGGGTTCAATGGGCCCCAGCGCATTCTCCCCACGAGCAGCGCTGAGTCTAGTCTCTCAGGACGAGCGCGGGTCAATCACCCGCCCCGCAAAGGATGCCCCAGGGATGCCGAGAGAAAAAGCCGGCCCCCAGCCATCGCTGGAAACCGGCTTCTTATCAGGCGCCCCGGGAGGGACTCGAACCCCCGACATCATCCTTAGGACGGACGCGTTCTATCCAACTGAACTACCGAGGCCCGCTGTCATCATAGCACGGCCCCCTGGGGACACGAAGGCCCGGCGCGATCGCGCCGGGCCCCGCCTTGCCTGAAGCCGTCGGTTATTCCGCCAGCTTGGCCAGCTCGGCCTTGACGAGGTCAACCAGAATCAGGTCGAGCCGTCCCTCGCGGAACTTGTCGACGTTGGCCGACGCCGTGCCGCCGCCGCCCGAAGCCTCATCTCCGCCGCGCGTCACAAACAAGTACTGACCGAGCGTGCCCTGGGCGATCTGGCGCATCGCATACTCGCCTTCGGATTCGAGCCCCGAAGCCCCGATCGGGAAGAACTTGATGCCTTCCTGAGCCGCCCGCACGATCGAGGTGGTGTAAGGCACCGCGTCCTTGTAGTCGGTATGGGGCGCCGCGTCTGCCACCAGCACGGCCAGGCGAACGGCCTGGCGGTTCCATTCCAGCTTGTTCAGGCTGGCATCCAGGGCCGCTTCCATGTCCTCCGGCTTGTCCCCGCCGCCTGCGGCCACCACGTCGTTCAGGGCGCGCTGGAAGCTGCCGATTTCCTCGGTGAACGGCGTCGTCTTGGTGACGTAGGCCTCCTGCTGGTCACGATAAGCCACCAGCGAGAAGCGCACCTTGGGCTTTTGCGGCAGTTCCCGGATGCGCTCCGCGATCGAGACGATCGTATCCTGGAAGCGCCGAATTTCCCCCGACATCGAAGAGGTCGCATCCAGCACGATCGCCAGATCGAGCGGCACACCGGTGGCCACCCGCTGCACGGGCGCCGGCAGCTTGATCGTGTAGTCGCTCTCCGCCAGCTTGAAGGTGCCCGTCGCGATCGCGCCGTTCTCCCCGGCCTTCACGTGAAGGCTGTAAAGCCCATCTTTGGGGATGGGGTCCTCCGGCTGCGGCATGAACAGCGCCCGGCCGTCGGTGTGGGTGCGCATGGCGTACAGCACGGACAGGTTGCTGGAGCCACCGTCCCAGTCGCTGCCCGGGCGGATCACCGTCACGTCGGCGTTGTGAACCGGTTTGCCATCGGCATCCAGCACCTTCACGAGCTTGCGCTGGCTCACGTCCCGCTTGCGCGGCTTCATATCCGCCGACTCCCAGTCAAATTCCTTGAGGAACTTGAGGTAGTCGCTGAACTTGGCGTTGTCATCCACCGCCCCGGCCCGCAACTCGCTGCCGGCCGTCTGCGAGGGGACCTTGGCAGGCGCCATCGTCATATCCGCGCTCACGGTCGCCCCGGGCGCCATCGGCGCCGGTGCGGCCATCGGTGCGGCGGAGGCGCGGGCCGAGGGCGCCATCATCGCGGGCGCGGCAGCGGCTTCTGACATGGCTGGCCCGGCGCGGCCCACCGTCGCCTTGTTCGAAATCAGGGCGCCGGAATCCAGGCCAACCAGGTTGCCCGGGTCCTTCGCGTTGACGTCTCGGGCGCCCAGGGGCACGGTGGTGGCCAGCGAACCGGTACAGCCGCTCAGCAAGGCGGATGCGACCAGGGCAACGAGGGGAAGCAAGCGAGAGGTGGCCATGGGGGTTCTCCTTGTCTGGGTGCCAGGCATGTGGCGCAGATGACGTACCCGGCGGGGCGGCGTGAAAAACCGTGACGGGGGCGATTCAGCCTGTATACCAAATTTGTATACCAATCAAGTCAAACCTGTCAAGCCCCTGATCAAAGGAGAGGCCAACCGGTTGATGCGCAGCCGCCTGCGACCGCTGTCCTGACGAGCAACGGGCCACGATCGGATCGACCTCAGACAGCCCCCAGGACAGGGGGCGCCGGGCTCAGTAACGGGGCAGCGCGGGATCCACCTGGGCGCTGTAGGCATCGATGCCGCCCAGCAGATTGCTGACGCGGCCAAAGCCCTGCGCCTGCATGTAACCGGCCGCATGCAGGCTGCGCACGCCGTGGTGGCAATAGACCACCCAGTCGGCCTGCGAATCCAGCGCGGGCAGGGCCTCGGGCAGGGTCGCGAGCGGCACCAGACGCGCACCCGGCAAGTGGGCGATCGCCCACTCCTCCGGCTCGCGCACGTCGAGCAACTGCAGCGCTTCGCCCGCCGCCAGGCGCTGCGCCAGTTCAGGAGCCGTCAGATGGGGAATCATCGCACCGTCACCTCGTACACACGAGTCTCCACGGCCTGCTGGGGTCCCTCCCAGGGGCGGTAATTCAAAAAGGTCAGCCGCGTCGTGCCCGCCGCCAGCGCCTGCAGTTCAAAGACCTCAGGCGTGGTTCCACCGACCAGCGGCGGTTGGCCGGGGTCCCGCTCGACCAGGCGCCGGGTGAGCAGCTTCACGACCGCCGGGTCGAATCCCGCCTGCAGTTCCCAACGATAGCCTGCCGTGGGAATCCCGACCAGGGTCACGTTGAAGGTCTGACCCACCTGGACCGAGATGACCAGGTCAGGCGCCGCCTGGCCTGGGCGGGCGGAGGCAGGGCCCTCCGGCAGCGGCACGCTGGAGGCCACCGGCCGCGCAACCGCGCCACTGCCGTCCACCCGCGTCAGGCCGGGCTGGCACGCCGTCAGCAGCAGCCACACGCCTCCCCAGCGCATCCATCCTTGCCTGGCGCCCATCTCCATCCCCCCTCAAACCTGGTCCGACGACGCTTCCGAGGCGGGGGCCGCGGTGGCCTCGCCGGACGACAGGGCGGACGCCGGACGTCCATAGTCGGCCAGAAATTCGGCCTTGAAGCGAAAAAAATCGCCCTCCAGGATACTCTGCCGGATGCGGCGCACGAGTTGCACGATGAAGTGAAGGTTGTGAATGCTGGCCAGGCGGTGATAGAGCAATTCACCCGCCAGGAACAGGTGGCGCAGGTAAGCTCGGCTGTAGCGCGTGCAGGTGTAACAGCGGCAGGCAGGATCGATCGGACCGCGATCCTCTCGAAAACGCAGGTTGCGGATGTTGATCTTGCCGTTTGGCGTGTACAGAGACCCGTGACGGGCCACCCGCGTCGGTCCGACGCAATCGAACATGTCCGCGCCACGCTCGATGCATTCGAACAGGTCTTCCGGCTCGCCGATGCCCAGCAGGTGGCGCGGCTTGTGTTCGTCGAGGATCGGGCACACCCACTCGAGAATGCGGTGCATGTCGGCCTTGGACTCCCCGAGCGAGCCCCCGATGGCGAAGCCGGGAAAGCCCGGATGGTCATCCGTGCGCACCTGGTTCATGTAGGCCGCGCTCTCGCGACGCAGGTCCTCGTAGGCGCCCCCCTGCACGATGCCGAACAGGGATTGATGCGGGTTGGTCCAGGCCTCCAGACTCTCCCGGGCCCAGCGATGGGTGCGCGCCAGCGCCTGTCGCGTGTAGGCATAGCTGGCCAGCGGCGAGGTGCATTCATCGAAGGCCAGGATGATGTCAGCCCCCAGTTTTTGCTGGATGTCGATCGACACGGCGGGATTGAAACGGTGCAGCGAGCCATCCAGATGCGAGCGAAAGGTCACGCCGTGCTCGTCGACGCGACAGAGCTTTTCCCCACCGGCCTGACCGGCCGGTACCCGGCGGGCGGGCGCTGGGCTGCTCTCGCCCGGGAAGATCTTGGCGATCTTGCCGACCCCGTGTTCGATGCCGAAGCCCAGGCTGAACACTTGAAATCCGCCGCTGTCGGTCAAAAACGGATGTTTCCAGCCGGAAAATCCGTGCAGGCCACCCATCTCCGCCACCAGTTCGGCGCCCGGACGCATGTACAGGTGGTAGGCATTGCCGAGGATGATCTGGGCACCCAGGTCTTCCAGGTCTTCCGGGGTCAGCGCCTTGACCGTGGCTTTGGTGCCGACAGGCATGAACACCGGCGTCTCGACCACCCCGTGCGGCAGGGTGAGGCGCCCGGCACGGGC
Organism: Candidatus Sericytochromatia bacterium; assembly: GCA_035285325.1. Classification (NCBI taxonomy): domain Bacteria; kingdom Bacillati; class Candidatus Sericytochromatia; species Candidatus Sericytochromatia bacterium. Next base: position 14,972 of record JAYKJB010000003.1, on the reverse strand, counting down.
CAGGGTGCCGGGCAGCCGCCGTTCGATCTCGAAGTGCAAGGCCACGGTGAATCTCCGTCAGTAGGCCGTGGTGCGCGTCAGGTGATAAGGCTTGAAGCGCACGTCGGGAGAGAGTCCCAGTTCCCAGAGAATCCAGTCGAGCTCGACGGCGCTCAGCACACGGCCGCGTGCAGCCAGCACCTCCCGCAGGATTTCCACCCCCAGGATCGTCGCGGCCCGGAGTTCCACCTCCATCTCGCCGTGCGCGGGCAGTTCCTCCGCGGCGGTCAGACACGTCACCAGCGCGTCGGAATAGCGCAGCACTCCCAGGGCTTCCAGCACCTGGGGCACCTTGTAATCCGCGAAGGCCGTCAGGCCATCGATGTCGTGAAAACGCCCCGGCCCCTCACCCGCAAAGGCACCCCACAGATCGGCCGGCAGGATCTGGGCCCGCTTGGCCAGGCGAATGGAACGCCCGGCATAGAGGCTTTCATCCCGAAAGCTGGGAAACGCCTCGGGCAAGCGCTCCGCCACCCGCACGGCCGAGCCCTCACAGGCCGCCAGGAAATTCGTGAAGCGCCCCTCCCAATGACTGAGCAGGGTCTGGCCGACCTCGTGCAAATGCGCCAAGCGCGCCTCGAACAGGGGAATCTCCCCCCGCCCGGCCAGAATGCCGGCCAGCGTCTCGGCCGGGCAATCGGCCATGAACGAGGCCTCATACAGCGGATAGCCAGCCTCGATAGCCCGCTTGAGCGCAGCAGCCAGCGCCCAGTAGCCACGCAGCGACTGACCGGCATAATCGATGCCCCAGCGCGGCACGTCCGGCCTGGCCCAGAAACTGAAGTTCAGCGCATCGAGCACCAGCAAGTAATGGGCCGTGCGCCAGCTGCCATCCGTGAAATGCCACGTCGCATTCCAGCCCGGAATCGGCAACTCCCGTCGCACGATTTCATCCGCCGCCCGCTGCACCCCCGCCCGTTCAATCGACACGTGGCGCGCCTGTTGCATGACGAAGCGCACGCCCGGCAGGATGCCGTTTCCAATTTCCTGCTCGACCCCCATGGATATCTCCTCGATGCCGGCATCATAACACGCACCGCCGGGCCACGTGGGCGTCGATGGCCTCGGTACCAGCTTGGCGCCGCTGAACTGACGAAGCCAGGGATGGCGAGTACGCGGAATGACCGGGAAACCCATCAACATCCCCACGTCAACACTGGCGAGAAGCTGCAAAGCGGGTATGAAGCCAAAGGCACCGGCCGGGTGTCAGTGCGCGGAAGCGACCACGTGGAATCTGCCTACTACCTGAGTCTGTTTCTCGAAGACGTTCACGACCAGCTCGCGCAGGTGGGCCAGCAACTCGCCCACCTGGAGCGGAGCGCAGACGACGCTGAGGCGCTCGCCTCGGTGTTTCGGGAAATCCACACGTTCAAGGGCAACGCGGCCACCGTGGGCTTCGAGGATCTGGCCCAGGTGGCTCACCTGCTCGAACAGATCCTGGCGGCTCTCCACGCCGGCCAGCTGGCCCATGAGCCCGGCGTGTTCAAATTGCTGGGCAGGGCTGTGCGGGCGCTCGAAGTCCGCCTGGCCGACGCCCTCGCCGATCGCCAGGGAGAGGTGTCACCGCCGGTGGTGGCTGAGTTGCTGGCACTCTGTCAGCAACTGCCTGAACCGGCGTGCCCGGAAGGCCCCATGTGGCGAGAAGCCAGCGAGGCCGGTCCGCTGGTGCTGGTCCGCGGGGATACCTGCCAGGTGTCGATCCGACTCGATCCCAGTTGCATGCTGCGCAGCGTGCGCGCGCAGATGATCGTGTCTGCCCTGGAGACCCACAGCGTGGTGCTGTCCGTCGCGCCTCCTGTTGAATGCCTGGAGGATCCTGGCGAGGAGGGACGTCTGTCGCTGACGATCCGAACCGACGTGAGCCCGGAAGGCCTGCAAGAACAGCTGCTCGCCCTGGGAGACGTGGCCGAGGTCGTGATCGTGTCGACTGGAGCGTCACCGAACAGACCCTCCCGCCGGGTGCTGGACATGTTTCCTCTGGTGGTGAGTGACCTGGCCTCCCAGCTGGGCAAACGGGCCGAACTGATCGTGGAGGCGGCCGACACGACCCTGCCGGCTCCACTGGCCAGCGACTTGCACGACATCGTGATGCACCTGGTGCGAAACGCGGTCGATCACGGCATCGAACCGGAGGCGGAACGCCAGCGCGCCGGCAAACCTCCCGTGGGACACCTGCGGCTGAGCCTGAGTCCTCAAGGCGAGGCCTGGGTGCTCAGGCTCCAGGACGATGGTCGCGGACTCGACCTGGAGGCGGTGCGTCGCCGCGCCGTGGAGCGTCGACTCATTTCCGAGGAGCAGGCCCACGCGGCCAGCGAGCGCGACCTGCATGCCCTGCTCCTTCAGGCAGGCATCTCCACCGCCGCCGAGGTCACCTTGATCTCAGGACGCGGGGTCGGTCTCGATGCGGTTCAGCACCGCGTCGCGAGACTGGGGGGAAGCCTGCACATCGAATCCGAGGCGGGCCGGGGCACAACTTTCGAGATTCGGTTTCCGCTCACTGATTCGCTTCCCGTGGCCCCTTTATAATGCCAGGCAGAGGAGTCCTCAGGGCACCGGTGACCGGCCCGCGATGGCTCCCTGCTCGAAGGTGAGACACGCTCAGGCTTGCCGCCTGTGTCACGTTGAGCTTTGAGCGCGTTTCGGGTACATATGGGGGGGGTGGCGGGGTTCCACTGTCCCGCCGGACCGGAGCACTGGGTTGGGTCAAGTCGATATGAGCTGGGGCGGGATCTTCGGCAGCGCCGCGAGCCTGATCACCCTCTTCATTTCATTTCTGATCAACGTGCCGTTCGAAGTGATGGTGGGACGCTGCGTGGTGGCGGGCATCACCGGTTCACTCGCCGGAGTTCTGGTCGGCATGGTGATTGCTTCGATTGCCTCGACGATGCCGAAAAAGTCACGCGAAGATGGCGTGGGCGAGCGAGTGGACTTCACGGTGGGCGAAGACAACCAGTTCCACGCAGGCGGGCCCCGAATGGACGAGATCGGCTTGACTTACGGGGGAGAGGACCAGGCATTCCTGCCACTCGACTTCAAGGCCTCGGCCAAGCATGTGCAAACGCTGCTTCCAGAATGACGCCCCGATGTGGTCCCTCAGGAGACCTTTGATTGAGTAGCCAGACCGCCGAACTTTGGCAGGAATACACCCGGAAGCCGGACATCGCCACCCGCGAACGGCTGATCCTGGAGTATCTGCCGCTGGTGAAGTATGTGGTGGGTCGCCTGGCCGTGACGCTGCCGCCGACCGTGGATGCCGATGACCTGCTGGGCTACGGGGTGATGGGCCTGATCACCGCCATCGAGCGCTTCAGCCCGGAAAAGGGCTTCAAATTCGAGACCTTTGCCGTCAGCCGGATCCGGGGCGCCATCATCGACGAGCTGCGCTCCCAGGACTGGTTGCCGCGCTCCGTGCGGCAGAAGGCCAAGGAGATGGAAGCCACCATCCGCGACCTGGAGAACACGCTGGGACGAACGGCCTCCGACCAGGAACTGGCCACCCGGCTGGGCGTGACCGTCGACGACCTGCCGCGCAACCTCTCGGAAATCACGGCCCCGGTGCTCTCCCTGGACGAGCTGGTGTCCGCCGGCGACGATGGTCACAAGCTGAGCTGGCTGGACACGCTGCCTGACGATCGTCTGGGACCCGCTGCCCAGCTGGACCATGAGGCCATGCTGGATGTGCTGGGACAGGCGATCGATCTGCTTCCGGAGCGGGAACGCCTGCTGGTGGCCCTGTACTACCACGAAGGCCTGACCCTGAAGGAAATCGGGGCGGTGCTGAGCGTGACGGAGAGCCGCGTGTGTCAGCTGCACGCCCAGGCCATGGGGCGTCTACGCACCAAGATCAACCAGCTGGTCGCCGGCTGAGGCTTGGACGATCCCGCGCGCCGGGTCAGCGCGGGCGGCGCTTGGAGACGCGCGCGTTCAGCGCGGCGCCCGCCTGCATGAAGCCGCCGACGCGCGCCACGTACTCCGGGTGATCGATGTACGGGTTGCGGTTGCCCTGCACGGCAAACACGGCATCATTGCGGAGCTTCTCATCCGTGGTGGGAGGGTCCTGCTCGTGCCAGCGCTTGATGGTGGGTTCCTCCAGACGGAAATTTTCCAGATCAGGGCCACCGGTCACGCCATAGACGGTGAAAAAGTACAGCAGCGCGCGGGCGGTATCGCCGCGCTGGTCCATCCGCGGCTCAAAGACCCGCCGACCCGACCCGTTGTCGCCGAGCTGACTTCCGCCCTCGGCCCATTCCACGCGCGCCACCTCACCGAAGGGGTAGGAGCCGCGGGTGCTGTTGGCCTTCACATCGGAAGGAAACAGGTGGTGCAGGTCGGCCTTGGCCGATCCCTCGGCGCCCTTGCTCTGGGGCCAGGTATGCTCGGCGTTCAACCCGGCGCCGTTGCGGAAAGCACTGGCACGATCCCGCACGTTGTCCAGCGCCCGTCCGATGTAGACGCAGGCCACCGTGTCGTCGCCGTCCAGGTCGTCGACGTCGGCAAACATGACATCGCGGGCCCCATCATAACCAAGATCGCGGTGGGGTCCGACCAGCTGGTTGAGGCCCTGCAACAAGGCCGGGCCGGACATGTTGGCCACCGGCGCATAATAGTCGGCCGGCATGGTCCGCCCCAGGCTGCGCGTCACGGCAGGGCGCTTGAGCGCGGCACGCGCCCCTGGCGCGGCGGGCAGGCCGCACGCCGTGGCGGCCAGAGCAAACCCGAGGATCAACGGCAGAAGAGCGCGTCGCGTGGTCACCGGTCACTCCTTTATCATCGCCAACAGAACGGCCGAACAAAGTTAAGTGAAGCTTAACACCTTCACCTCAGCTTTGTGAAGACCCAATGGAAATTTATTTTCTCGTTCAAAATTCGCGATACTGAGAGCATTCGGAACATTTTTGAGAGGTTTCATCGAAAATTAACCTTGAAACCAGACAGACGCCGTCCCTGGCGGCGGCACGGGGCATCGGGTATAGGGAAGGGGTGCCTTCTCTCCGACCCGCTCTGTTTCTGCTGGGCTGCCTTCCATTACTCTGCGCCTGTGAGCCGGAAGCCTTGCCGGCCCTGACCAGCCCCCTGGCGGGAAGCCAGCCGGGCCCCTCCGCCACCCCTGCCACGCCCCCCCCGCGCGCCGTCGCCACCCCCTTCCGGGAAGTGCTGCCACCGGTCGCGACGCCCGGCCTGGCCACACCGCCCGCCCGCGTCACGCCCACGCCGTCTCCGATCAGCCCGGACGGCCGCCAGAGCGAACCGACCCCCGAGGCCACCGCCTCCCGCGACACGTTGGCGAGCCCCTCGCCGCAACCGTCCGCCAGCGGCACCCTCGGGCCCTATCGCACCACCCAGCAACCGATGGACCTCGCCCTGAGTGGCCCGGCCTTCTTCGTGCTGGCCACCAAGCCGGAGCCGACCGCCAAGGAAGACCTGCTGCTCAGTCGCCACGGCCATTTCCGGATGCAGCAGGAAATGGGCGCCCGGGGCATGGTCTGGCGCCTGCGCCATGGCGATCTGGGCCTCTACGTGGTCGGATTCAGCGGTCCCCAGGGCCCCGACCCGCAGGAGCCGGAAGAAAGAACCCAGCTGGGCGACGTGCCACTCTGGACGCGCTGGCGCGATACCCCCGCCTCCATGACGGCCCTCACGCTCGATGCCGAGCGCAACCCCCAGGCCAACAGTCAGCTGCGCAGCGATCACACCGGGCTGCTGCAGCTCCAGCTGGACCCACCACGCGCCGAGGACCGCAGCCCGCTGCGCGTCCGACTGGCCCTGATCGAGGTCGAGCGTCCGGAAGCCCTGCTGCCGGCCAGCGGCACGACCCTGATGTTCCGCTACGCCCCGGCGGCAGGGCCTGCGCGCCTCGGCGTGGCCGTCTCCGGTGCCGGCCGCGTGCTGGGTAGCCGCAACCTCGTGCTGACAGGCCGCCTCGAAACACCGTGAGGGACCATGCGATTTGACACGATCGCCGCGATCGCGACCGCCCAGGGACCTGCCGCCGTGGCGATCATCCGGGTGTCGGGCCCGGATGCCCTCCGCATCGCGGAGCGGCTCTTTCGCAACGGCGCCCGGCAGGAGCCGCGCGTCCCGCTGTCAGCCCGCGCCAGCCACCAGGCACACGTGGGCTGGCTGGTCGACCCTGCCACGGGCCAACCGGTCGATCAGGCGCTCGTGCTGGTCATGCGCGGCCCCCGCAGTTTCACGGGCGAGGACGTGGTGGAATTCCAGACGCACGGGGGGCTGGCCGCCACGCGCACGCTGGAGCTGGTACTGGCTCAAGGCGCCCGCCTGGCGGCGCCGGGGGAATTCAGCAAGCGGGCCTTCCTGCTCGGTCGGCTCGATCTCAGCCAGGCGGAAGCCATTGGCGACGTGGTGGAGGCGCACGGCGAGCGGGCCCTGGCGGTGGCGCTCAACCAGCTGGAGGGGCGTCTGTCGCGTCAGCTGGCCGAGACCCGGGATCAGCTGGTTGGTTTGCTGGCACGGCTGGAGGCCGCAATCGATTTTCCTGATGAGATCGACGATGTCGGAGCCGACGAGGCCGATCGGCTACTGAGCGACGCCCGACGGGACCTGGCGGCCGTCTTGGCCACCGCCCACGAAGGCCAGGTGTTGCGCGAGGGCGTGGGACTGGCGCTGGTGGGACGTCCGAATGCCGGCAAGTCCAGCCTGCTCAATGCCCTGCTCGGACGGGAACGCGCCATCGTCACGCCCGTGGCCGGCACCACCCGCGATGTGCTGGAAGAGTCGCTGATGCTGGGCGGCGTCTGGTACCGCATCGTCGATACCGCCGGCATTCGCGCCACCGAGGACGCCGTGGAGGCGATCGGGGTGGCCCGTTCCCAGGCCGCGCTGGCGGCGGCCGACGTGGTGCTGCTGGTCTGCGACCTGACCGCCCCGATCGACGAACGGGAGCACGATCTGGTGGCCGCGGCGCGGGGCAAGCCGCTGCTGGTGGTGGCCAACAAGGCCGACACGCTCTCGCCCGGCGCAGCCGGGGCCCAGGCGCTCAGCGCACTCGCCACGCTGGGACCGGTCTGCGCGGTCTCGGCGCTGACGGGAGCTGGCCTGGATGAGCTGGGGCGACGGCTGAGCCAACAGGTCCAGGGCGCGGCCCCGACACAGCCGGCCGTGGCGATCAACGCACGGCATCGCCAGTGCCTGGCGCAAGCCCAGCATCACCTGGAACAGGCGCACGGCTCCGCTCGCGCAGGGATGGCCGCCGACTTTTTGGCCATCGACGTGAAAGCCACGATCGCGGCCCTCGGCGAGGTCACCGGCGATGCCATCACCGAGACCGTGATCGAAGAGGTGTTCCGCCGCTTCTGCGTCGGCAAATGAGCCGGCACCCGGCTCTCGCCGAGAGGTGCCGGACCATAGCGCGCTCGTGTCAAGCGTGATGAGTGGGGGTATGCAACAACCAGAAGCGCTCCCGCCCTTCATCCGGACAGTCCCGCGTGAGTTGACCGGCCGTCCCCCCGCCGACAGGATGCAAACAAGTGCGCATGACGCCTCCAATCTGGCGGGCACTGGCCCTTTCCCTGCTGGTGACGGCCAGCTGCAGCGCCAAGGTGGGGCCAGACGAACTGGTGGCCACCGTCAGGAGTCCACGGCCCAAGAAGCCCGTGACCAGCCCCTCGCCGACGCCGAGCCCCTCGCCAACCCCGACCCCCACGCCGACCCCCACGCCCACTCCCACACCGACGCCCACGCCGACGCCGACACCAGTCCAGGCCAGTCAGGATGAGATTGCGTCCGCCACCGCCTTCCCCTTCAACGCGGTGGGCCTGCGCTGGCGATACAAGGTCTCCATCGTCGCCGCGATGGGGGCTGTGGCGTTGGACGGCGTCGCGACGCTGACATGCCAGGCGGTCCAGACGGACGGCGCCAGCATTCGCAGCCAGTTCGACATCAAGACGGACAAGCTCAAGAGTTTCGGGGGCAAGGGCGACCCGATCCTGATCGACCGGGTGGTGGCGTTGACGAAGGGCAGCGGCAATCCCTACGTCAAACTGCTCTCGGTGCTGTTCGACAGCACCGGCCAGGCCAATGTCAGCAACGAGGCCCCCACCAGCACGAAGGAGGCGGTCACCGTGCTGGGCACCCCTTATGCCAATGCCGTGCGACAGAAATTCAAGAGCACCATCAATGGCAATGGCGTCGACTTCGATCTGTTCATGACCGCGGCCCAGGGCATGGTCAAACAGGAAGCCAAGGGTAAAAAGCTGCCGACGACGCTTTTACCGGCTTCCGCGGCCGCTTTCGGCGACATCGATTTCACCTTGAAGATGGAAATGGAAAAGCGCGAACAGGTGCCCGCCGACCAGGTTGGCAGCGGGACCGTCACGGCCAGCGGCACCACCACCGCCAGTGGGACCACCACGGCCAGCGGGACCCTCTGAAAGCGCGGCTGAATCCGACCTGCCCCCGAGCTGCACCAGGGGACGACGTTCCCCTCGAGGGGAGGTCACCCGGTCACACCTCGGGCCAACCACGGCGGCAAAGCCCATCAGCTGTCGCGCGAACTCAGCAACAGCGGTGGACGCCGCCGAACTGGGCCTCCCAGACCGCGCGCACCCCGGCCGGCCGGCAGCCGCAGTCCGCCCGCGCCAGGCGCTGCCGGAGCGCCGTCTCGCCCGACAGGTCCTGCAAGAGGCGCCAGGCGCGCCGCCACAGGGCCCCCATCAGGACGCTGCCCCCACCGCCTGGGGCTGGTATTCGGCCGGCACCTCGCTGCTGACGGCCGGCAACTGGCCACGCCAGACCGCCCCCCAGCGCCGCGCCGACAGGAGCACCACCAGCGCCGTGAGCAGCAGGAACAAGCCCGCCACCCAGGCATTCAGGGTGTCGTTCGCGATCATCGTCCGGGTCATGCCGAGCTGTTCGGCGGACACCAGGCCGTCCGCCAGCCTGGCCTCCAGCTGAGCGCGATGGGCCAGAAAGCCGACCCGCGGGCTGGCCGAGAAGATTTTCTCCCAGCCGGCACTGAAGCAGACGGCCAGCAGCCAGGCCAGCGGCAGCAGGGTCACCCCCACGTAGCGGCTGCGGCCCATCTGCACCAGAAAGGTCGTGCCCACGCACAGGGCGATCGCCGCGAGCAGCTGGTTGGCGATGCCGAACAGCGGCCAGAGGCTGTTGATGCCGCCCAGCGGATCGACCACCCCCTGGTACAGAAAGGTGCCCCAACCCGCCACCACCAGCGCCGAGGCGGCGATCGCCCCGGGGTACCAGCTGGTGCGGCCCAGCGGCGCCCACAGGTGGCCCAGCAAGTCTTGCAACATGAAGCGACCCACCCGCGTGCCGGCATCCAGCGTGGTCAGGATGAAGAGCGCCTCGAACATGATCGCGAAGTGATACCAGAAGCCCATCCAGGCGGGTCCTCCGACCACCGAGGCGAAGACCTGGGCCATGCCGAGCGCGAAGGTCGGCGCCCCGCCGGTGCGCGCGTACAGGCTGGGTTCGCCCACCTGCGCCGCCAGCGCCTCCATTTGCCCCGGGGCCAGCGCAAAGCCCCAGGCGCTGACGGTGGTCGCCACCGCCACCGGGTTGTCGCCCGCCAGCGCGGCCGGCGCGTTGACGGCAAAGTAGACGCCGGGCTCCAGGATGCAGGCCGCCACCAGGGCCATGACCGCCACGAAGGATTCCATCAGCATGGCGCCGTAGCCGATCACGCGGCAGTCGGTCTCGCGGTCGAGCAGCTTGGGCGTGGTGCCGGAGGAGACCAGCGCGTGAAAGCCGCTGATCGCCCCACAGGCGATCGTGATGAAGCAGAACGGAAACAGCGCCCCGGCCACCACCGGGCCGCTCCCGTCGATGAAGCTGGTCAGTGCCGGCAGCTTGAGCACGGGCGCCGTGATCAGGATGCCCAGCGCCATCAGGCCGACGGTGCCGACCTTCACGAAGGTGCTCAGGTAATCGCGCGGGGCCAGCAGCAGCCAGACCGGCAGGACCGAGGCCGCAAAGCCATAGCCCATCAGGGCCCAGGCCAGGGTGCGTGCCTCCAGCGTGAACACCGGCGCCCAGACCGGGCTTTCGGCCACATGGCGGCCGCCGACCAGGGCCAGCAGCAGCAGGCCCACGCCCAGCAGCGAGCCCTCCAGCACCCGGCCCGGCCGCAGCACCTGCATGTACAGGCCCACCAGCAGGGCGATCGGGATGGTCATGGCCAGCGAGAAGGTGCCCCAGGGGCTGGCCGCCAGCGCCTTGACCACCACCAGGGCCAGCACCGCCAGCAGGATCACCATGATCGCCAGCACCGCCAGCCCCGTGATGAAGCCGACCACCGGGCCGAGCTCGTCTCTGGCCATCTGCCCCAGGCTGCGGCCATCCCGGCGGACCGACCCCGCCAGGATCACGAAGTCCTGCACCGCGCCGCCCAGCACCACCCCGATCAGGATCCAGAGCAGGCCCGGCAAAAAGCCGAACTGCGCCGCCAGGATCGGGCCCACCAGCGGTCCCGCCCCGGCAATCGCGGCGAAATGATGGCCGAACAGCACGAACGGACGAGTCGGCACGAAGTCGCGGCCGTTTTCCAGGCGATGGGCCGGGGTGCGGCGCCGAGCCTCCAGCGGGAAGACCCGCTCGGCCAGAAAGCGGCTGTAGAGACGATAGCCGATCGCATAGCTACAGAGCGCGGCCGTCAGCAGCCAGAGCGCGTTGACGCCCTCGCCGCGGGCGCCGGCCAGCACGCCCAGGGCGATCGCCAGCAAGCCGGCCAGCAGCACCGTCAGCGCGTGGGCCCGCCCGCTCGGCCGCGGCGGCAGGGCCTCCCCAGCCGCCACGCTCATGGCTGGGCCTGGGCCGGCAGCGGCCCGACCAGCACCGTGTGCGCCGCCTCAGGCAGGATGTAACGGCGGATGGCCGCGTCCACCTGGGCCTTGTCGATCGCCCCGATCAGGCCCGGATAGCGCTTCCAGTAATCGAGCCCCAGATCGTACTGGGCGATCGTGCCCAGCGAACCCGCCATGCCGGCGTTGGTCGCCAGGCCCACGGCCTGCCCGCCGATCATGGCCGACTTGGCGAAGGCCAGCTCCTGCTCCGTCACGCCCGTCTGGCGGAAACGATTCACCACCGTGCGCAGCTCGGAGAGGCCCCGCGCCAGGTTGGCCGGGTTGACCGTCAGGCTCGACCACCACGGCCCGGGCCCCTGGCCCACCTGCAACACGGCATAGGTGCCGTAGGTGAGGCCCAGTTCGTCACGCAAGCGCAGACCCAGCCGGCTGCTGAGCGGATCCCCGCCCAGCACGTAGTTGCCCAGCTGGGCGGCGTGGTAGTCCGGATGCCGCCGCGTGAGCGGCGTGGCGTGGCCGATGCGCACCTCGACGTTGGTCTTGTCGGGCATGGGCACCACCACCCGGGTGGGCCGACCGCGATCCGGCGCGGCCACGGCCGGGCGCACCAGCTCGGCCGCCTTCCAGTCAGCCAGCAGGGTTTCCAGGCGGGCAGCCGCCTGGTCGGCCTTCAGGCGTCCCACCAGCACCAGCGTGGTGGTGTTGGGGCCATAATGCCGGCGGTGGAAGGCCAGCATGTCGTCGCGGGTCAGGCTGCGCAGGGCCGCCAGGCTCTCCGACAGGTCCAGCGGGCGATAGGGATGACCGACCGGATAGACCAGCTGCCCGAAGGCACGCTCCACGCGCGTGCCGGGCTCATCCTCGGCCTGTTTCAGCGCGGCCTCCGCGCGCGCCTGGAACTTTTTCAGCTCGCTCTCGGGAAAGACCGGCGTGGCCAGCGTCTCGGCCACGGCCGTCAGCAACACGTCCAGGTTCTCGGCCAGCGTGCGCCCTTCGATGTCGGCCACGTGCAGCCCCCGGCTGTAGGACAGCGAGGCCGAGACCCGTTCGAGATCATCGGCCAGGGCCAGCTTGCTACGCTTGGCGGTGCCCTCCTTGAGCAGCGCCGCCACCGCCCCGGCCAGGCCGGCCTTGCCGGCCGGGTCGTGCGTGCGCCCCGCCCAGACGAAGCCGTCGAGCGCAACCGTCTGCGAGCCCGGATTCTCCAGGACGATCAGGGTCAGGCCATTCTTCAGCACCCGCTTGACCGGCAAGGTGAGCGGCCGCGGCTGGGCCGCCCGGCGCTCGAACTCGAACAGCGCAGCCGGCTTGACGCGCGCCGCGTTGGCCGTGGCGGCGCCACCACCCTGGTTTTTCGGCGCCGGCGGCACCGGACCGTCCGGCGTCGCCACGTACCAGCCCACGCTGCGCTGATCCGGGTTGAAGTAGGTCCGGGCCACCCGCTGCAAGTCGGCCACGCCCGTCCGCTCGATCTCGTCGAGCAGGCTGAAATTGCGCTGCCAGCGGTCGATCGCCGCGTAATAGCCCAGGCTCATGGCCAGACTCGTGGTGCCCTCGTTCTCGTAGATGTAGGACGCCCGGGCCTGGGCCTTGGCCTTGGCCAGCTCGGCTGCCATGACGGGTTCCGTCTTGAGGCGCTCCAGCTGGGCCACCAGGGCAGCTTCCACCTCGGCGTGCGAACCGCCCGGCCGCAGCGTGGCGCCCAGGCGGAACAGCGAGGGATCGCGCTGCACGCCGACATCACTCCAGGCCTGCAAGGCCTTCTCGGTCTCGACCAGGCCCTGGTACAGGCGACCCGTCACCCCGGCCGAGAGAATCGAGTCGATCACCACCAGCGGCCCGATGTCGGCATGGGAGACGGCCGGAATGTGCCAGCCCAGCTGCACCATGTTGGTGTCGCCGCGGCGGCGGATCACGAAGCGCCGCTCACCGGGCTGCGGTTCCTCGACCGTGCGCACCGCGGGCGGGGTCTTGCCGCGGGGAATGGCACCGAAATACCGCGTGATCAGGCGGACCGCCTCGGGCGTCTCGAAATCGCCCACCAGCACGGCCACGCAGTTGTTCGGCTGGTAGTAGGTGTCGTAGAAGCGCTTGAGGTCAGCGGTGGGAACGCCTTCCACGTCCGAGCGCCAGCCGATCGTGGGATGGTGATAGGGATGGGCCTGGAAGGCCGTGGCCGTGAGCTGCTGGTAGAGGATCCGGCCCGGGTTGCTCTCGCCGCGCTCCAGCTCGTTGCGCACCACCGTCATCTCGCTGCGGCGCTCGGAATCCAGAATCAACGCGTCGCGCATGCGGGCCGCCTCGATCTTGAGCCCGAGTTCCAGCCGGTTGGAGGCGTAGGTCTCGTAGTAATTGGTCCAGTCGGTCCAGGTGCTGGCATTGCTGTCCGCGCCGTTGCGGTCGAGCAGCTGGGCGATCTGGCCCTTGCCGAGGGTCTTGGTGCCCTTGAACAGCATGTGCTCCAGCAGGTGGGCCGAGCCGGTGGCGCCGGCCGGTTCGTTGCGGCTGCCGACCTTGTAGGTGACGACCCAGCTGACCACCGGCGCCGCGTGATTCTCCTTGAGGATCACCTGCAGGCCGTTGGGCAGGGTGAAGGTCGTGATCGGCCCGGCCACCGTGCGGTGGGTCGTGAGCGCGGGCAGGCCGGGGCGCACGGATGGAGTGGCGGACCTGGCCACCGCATGGGCCGAGGCAGGGGCCGGCGTGGATATGGCCAGGCAGGCGGCCAGCAGACATGCAAGCGAACGAACGGGCGTCATCGGGTACCTCCGCACTCAGATGCGGATTACGATACCACAGGCACCACCGCCGACCGGGCCCTGCCGTCAGCTCCCCCCTCGCCGAACGGGTCGGCCCCCGGCCTCATCGCGACGCGGCAAGGTGCTCAGACCGCATCGCCGGCCCTGCGCGGCGCTTATCGCGACCCTCAGCAGAAACACGGCCGGCCAGGCCAGCCAGCCCCCGCTGCTCAGGCGTGCTCGCGCAGGAAGCTGGCGATGCTCTCGACCACGTAGTCGACCATGGCCTCGCTCATGCCAGGCCAGACGCCCACGAAGAGGGTGTCGCGCATGATCCGATCGCTGTTCGCCAGCGAGCCATGCACCCGGCGCGGGATGTTCATGAAGCCAGGCTGCTTGAGGATGTTGCCGCCAAACACCTTGCGTGTTTCGATGCGCGCGGCTTCCAGGTGCGCGATCAGGCGCTGGCAATCGATGCCTTCGCGCACCGTGATCGGAAAGCCGAAGGGCGAGGGGTTGGCCTTGGGGTGAAGCTGCGGCAACAGCAAGGCATCCGAATAAGGTGCCAGGCGCGACTGGTAGCGGGCGAAGTTGCGCCGCCGCGCCGCCACCACCTCCGGGATGCGGGCACTCTGGGCCAGCCCGATCGCCGCCTGCATGTCGGTGGCCTTGAGGTTGTAACCCTGATTGGAATAGATGTACTTGTGGTCGTAACCCGCCGGCAGCTCGCCCAGCTGCCAGCCGAACCGCTTGTGGCAGCTGTCCGACACGCCCGGATCGCACCAGCAGTCACGCCCCCAGTCACGCAACGAGCGTACGACCTTCTTCAGCCGCGGGTGATTCACCACCACCCCGCCGCCCTCACCGGTGGTGATGTGGTGGGCGGGATAGAAGCTCAGCGAGGACATGGCGCCGAAGGTGCCGACCAGGCGATCGCCCCATGTCGCGCCCAACGCGTCACAGCCGTCCTCCAGCAACCAGAGCCGATGGTCCTCGGCCAGCTTCACCAGCACGTCCAGGTCGGTCGGAATGCCGACCGTGTGGGGCAAGAAGATCGCCCGCGTGCGCGGCCCGATCGCCTCGGCCACCGCCTGCGGGTCGACGTTGTAGGTCGTCAGTTCGCAATCCACGAACACGGGCACCAGGCCGTTCTGCAAGATCGGCGCCAGGGTGGTCGGGAAGGTGACGGCCGGCGTGATCACCTCGTCACCCGGCTGCAAGGCCGGCGGATCATCCGCCCGCAGCAAGCGCGGCGTTTCCTCGGCGCACAGGGCCGAGACCATGAGCAGGTTGGCGGAGGAGCCCGAATTGACGAAGGCGAAGTCCCGGGCGCCAAAGAACGCCTGCATGGTCTGCTCGAAGCGCGCCGTGTAGGGGCCAGCCGTGAGCCAGTAGTCGAGCGATGCATCTACCAGGT
>JAYKJB010000002.1 GCA_035285325.1 Candidatus Sericytochromatia bacterium | reverse complement strand
TCGCCAGGCAGCACTTCCACCGCAGGAATCCGGTAGAGCAGTTCGTCGCCGAAACGCAGGCTGCTTTCGCCGGCGGCCAGTTGCGCGCGATAGTGGGGCAAGGCGAACTCCACCCAGTGGGCCTGCGGATCCAGGGGAACCATCTGCAGGCAGACATCGGCCATGGTGATCTTGCCGACCAGCAGGTCGTGGCCCATCATCGCGATGTAAGAGTCGGCCTCGGGGGCGGCGAGGGTCGGCGCCCGTCGGGCCGAGCCGTCGTCGTAGCACATCACCAGATGCTCGCCTTGCACCATCGTTTCGACCAGGTGGCCGGTCGTCTCGGGCGACGGCATCATCCCCACGGGGTTCAGCAGAAAAGCCCCTCCCTCGAAGCGCAGCTTCCCGCCCTCCGGCACGAAACGCCCCAGTTCGACCCCGAGCAGGCTCATCAGTCGGTCAATCGGCAACCCTTGTGCGCGCACTTCGCGGGGCAACAGGGCAATCTGGCCGTCCGGCGTGGCCTTGGGCGTCAGGCGCATGAGCAGAGGGATTCTCAGGAATCCTCCCGCGCGAAAGGTGGCTTCCAACTGGACCAGACCGTCCGGCAAACTGACCCGGAGGTCTTCGAGGGGGGCCGCATGCGGGGGGTAGGCGTGGCGCTGCATCGTGGTGGAGATGCTGGGAGCGTCCATGGCCATGCGGCCATGATGAATCAGGAAGCGATAGCCTTCGGTCTGTTCCGGAATGAGCGGGGCCAGCGGGTCTCGCACGGCCAGCGTGGCCTCGACATCGTCCAGCAAAATGGCGATGTCGTCCTCCATGAGCAGACGCGCGTTACGAGCCCACAGCCGAGAGTGCCCTGGAGGAATGCGATGCAAGGCCCCCTGAACCGTTTCGCGGGGCACTTTTCCCCCGCGCAGGACATCGCCAAAGGCGCGGACGAATGCCCCCAGAATCTTGGCCTGGTCGGCCACGCGGACCTGATGCCTCGGCCGGGGGGCCTGCGTCATGCCCGACTGCCGGACCGTGCCAGGTTGGGCCAGTGGTCTCCGTGGATGGATTTGACTTCCGCGATGCGCGCCTTCAGCAGGTGCGCAGACTTCCCCTGCACGCGGGGAGCTTCCAGCAGAGCGGGGTCAACGGCGGGGGCCTGCAGGGCCTTGCAGATGGTTTCGACCGAGCGCGCCGCCACCTTGGGGTTGTAGCCACCTTCCAGCACGAAGACCAGCCGATGTTCGCATTGCTCGGCGGCCAGGGCTCGCATCAAGCCGGTCAGGCGGGCAAATCCGTTCTCGGTCATGCGCATGCGGGCCACGAAGTCGCTCTGGTGGGCGTCTTGCCCCGCAGACACGATGATCAGCTGGGGTTTGAAGTCACGGGCGATGGGCACCAGCAGCTCGTTGTAGACTTTCATGAAACCATCGTCACCCGTGTAAGGCGGCAACGGCACGTTCACATTGAAGCCTCTGCCACGCCCGGCGCCGGTTTCCGTCAGCTTGCCGGTGCGGCGGGGATAAATGTTTTCCTGGTGGGTGCTGAAGTACAGCACGGAGGGGTCGTTGTAGAAAATCTCCTGCGTGCCGTTGCCATGATGCACGTCCCAATCCACGATCAACACGCGGTCGATGTCGTACTCCGCCTGCGCGTGGCGAGCCGCCACCGCCGCGTTGTTGAAGATGCAGAAGCCCATGTTGCGTGCTCGTCGGGCGTGGTGGCCGGGCGGACGGATCAGGGCAAAGGCGGCTTGGGCCCGCCCGGACATGACCTCATCGACCGCTTTGACGGCACCGCCGGCACCGAGGGCGGCTGCTTTGTAGGGCAGCATCTTGCTGAGGCGCGGGGCGTCCGCTGGGGCCTTCACGTAGCGGACCACTTCCTCGAACCGGGGCAGCGCGCTCGGGCTGGGGATGGGAGCGCTCGGGCTGGTCGGCAGTTCGGGCGTCAGGCCCGGCCGATTGACCAGGCGACGTTCCACTTTGCGGATCAGGGCGAACTCGTCTTGGGGCAGGAAGGTGGCCTTGCTAATGTATTGCAAGTAACGAGGCGAGTGGGCACGAGCCAGTTGCTTGAGCGTCGCCTCCGGCACCGGATGGGTGTCGACCTGAAGGCCCAGTTCAGTCAGACGTTCGACGATCGCCTGCAAGCGCGTCGGACTCTCCCAGAAGGTCCCGACTCGCGGCCCTTCGTAGAGCTGGTAGTCGCGATCGTATACCAGGCTCAGCGGCCGTGCCGGGACGGGGGTGGGCTCCGGCGGAAGCGTCGGTTCTGGCTTGCGAAGAAGGGTCGCGGCTTCGAGGTCGGCCGGCCTGGCCAGGATGTTGCCAGCGGCGGTGGCAAGACCCACGCTGCCGAGCCAGAGGATGAAGTGGCGTCGATTCACGGCTACGAATCCAGGGGAAGAGTTTGAGGTGTATGCTCGCCCGGTTATTGTACTATCGAACGCCTGTTTCGCGCGATCCCCCTGACGCTCCGGACTCGTGCCGAGGCGTCCTCGCACGAGTCTGCTACGGTCGCTTGCTGGCTTCGGTGCAGCGAGAGCGCGTCGGCTCAGGGAGCTCCGGCGGCCGCTTTCAGTCCGTTGAACGCCTGCATGGCGGCTTCGGTGCCCTGTTCCAGTACCGCGCGGGTCGCTGATACCGCCAGCTCGATGCTTCCGGGAAGAAGAGGGCGCTCCGTGGGATTCCAGCGGGCCAGAACGAATTGCTCGCTCTTGATACCGGGGGGCTGGGGGCCGATGCCCACCCGAACGCGCGGAAAAACCTGCGTTTGAAGATGAGCAATCATGGACTTCACCCCGTTGTGGCCTCCGGCGGAACCATCGGGACGAATGCGTACGGTTCCGAGGGGAATGGCGAGGTCGTCATAGATGACCAGCACCGACTGGGGCGATAGCTTGTGGAAGCGCATCAAAGCCCCCACACTTTCCCCACTCAGGTTCATGAAGGTCTGCGGCTTGACCAGCAGCAAGCGCTGGCCCGCGTGTCTTGCCTCCGCGATCTCGGCGCGATGGCGCTTGTCGCTGACGAAGGCGGAGGCTCCCAGGGCGGTTCCAAGGGCATCCAACACCAGCCAACCGATGTTGTGGCGCGTGTCGGCGTAGCCGGGGCCTGGATTGCCGAGGCCGATGATCAGCTGCATGCCGTCACTCGAACAGGGTCGAAACCGAGGTGTCTTCGTGAATGCGTACCATCGCCTCGCCCAGCAAGGAGGCCACGCTCAGCGACTGGATGTTCGGCAGGCGCTTTTCGGAGGGCAAAGGAATGGTGTTGGTGATGATCAGTTCGACCAGGTTGGAGTTGCGGACCCGCTCCACCGCCGGCCCGGAGAGAATTCCGTGGGTACAGGCGGCATAGACCGCGCTGGCTCCTTCCCGGGCCAGCAGCGCAGCGCCGGCCACGAGGGTGCCGGCCGTGTCGACCATATCGTCCACCATGATGGCCGTGCGGCCTTTCACATCGCCAATCACGTGCATGACCTCGGCCTGATTGTGGGCCGTGCGGCGCTTGTCGATGATCGCAATCGGGCAGTCCAGTTTCTTGGCAAAGGCTCGCGCACGGGCCACGCCGCCCACGTCGGGCGAGACGACCACTGCGTCTTGCAGGTTCTTGTCCTTCAGGTAGTCAATCAACACCGGCGTGGCGAACAGGTGGTCCACCAGGATGTCAAAGAATCCTTGAATTTGAGGCGTGTGAAGGTCCATGGCCAGCACGCGGTCGGCCCCGGCCGTCGTCAGCAAGTCGGCCACCAGCTTGGCGCTGATGGCCTCGCGCCCGTGCGCCTTGCGGTCCTGGCGGGCATACGCGTAGTAAGGCACCACGGCGGTCACCTGCCGAGCGGAAGCCCGCTTGAAGGCATCCAGCATGATCAGAAGTTCCATCAGGTGATAATTCACCGGATGGCAGATGGGCTGCACGATGAACACGTCATCGCCGCGGACGCTTTCCTGAATCTGGACGTAGATCTCCCCGTCCGAGAAGTTGGCAATCTTCATGCCGCCCAGTTCGACGCCCAGGTAATCGGCAATCTCATCCGCCAGAGCCGGGTTGGCAGACCCGCTGAAGAGCTTGATGTCGCGCCGGATGACCAGGTTGTCGGGCAGTTCGACTTGGGGCGCAAGCTGCATCGCGTCACTCCTTGGCTCGTGCATCGACATCTTACCCGGTTCGCCTCACGGGTGTGCGGCGGTGGTTTCGCGTCGCAGCTTGACCCAACCTTCTTTGTTGACCTGCCGCGCGCGGCCCAGGGCGAGCGCACCCGCCGGCACGTTGTGCGTGATGGTGGAGCCAGCCGCGACGAAGCCCGCCTCGCCCACCGTGACCGGGGCGATCAGGTTGGTGTTGCTGCCCACAAAGGCGTCATCCTCGATGATGGTCTGGGACTTTTTGGTGCCGTCGTAATTGACCGTGATCACGCCACAGCCGATGTTGACGTTGCGCCCGACCTGGGCATCGCCCAGATAAGCCAGATGGGCGGCCTTGGCCCCATCTCCCAGGCGCGATTTCTTGACCTCGACGAAGTTGCCCAGACGCACCTTGCGACCGAGCTCCGCCCCGGCGCGAAGGTGGGCATAGGGGCCCACGTGGGTCCCGTCTCCGATCGCCGCATCGGACAGATAAGAGTGCAAAATCTCCACGTCGTCGCCGCAACGAACGTCTCGCAACTGGCTGTAGGCCCCGATCAGACAACGCTCGCCCACGCGGGTGCGACCGAGCAGGATCGCCCCAGGTTCCACGACGCTGTCCCGGCCAAGCTCCACCAGGGGACCGATGATGGTGGTGGCGGGGTTGACGACGGTGACGCCTTCCGCCATCCAGCGTTCCGCCGTGCGAGCCTGGTAGACGGCTTGCAGGCGAGCGAGCTGGGCGCGTGTGTTGACACCTTCCCCTTCGAGGGGGTCTTCGGTGCAGAGACACGCGATGCGCTCGCCCGCGCGTGCCAGATGGGCGATCGCGTCCGTCAGATAGTACTCGCCCTGGGCGTTGTTGGGCGTCAGGGTGGCCAGGGCCTCCCGCAGGTGGGGCCAGGAGGCGATGTAGGTGCCGAGGTTCACCTCGTCGATGGCCCGCTGGGCCTCCGTGGCATCCTTGTGCTCGATGATGCCGGTCACCTGCCCCGCCTCATCCCGCACCACGCGACCGTAGCCCGTGGGGTCCTGCAGTCGGGCCGAAAGCAGGCTGACGGTGGCCCCTTCTGCTTCGTGGCGGGCGCGCAGCCGGGCCAGGGTGTCCGCACTGAGCAGGGGGACATCGCCGGACAGGATCAGCACGTCACCCTCGAACGGGCCCAGGTGCGGCGTGACCTGATCGACGGCATGACCGGTGCCCAGCTGCTCGAACTGGTCCACGGCCGATACGCCAGTCGGAAGGAAGGCGCGGACCTGGTCTGCCCCGTGCCCGACAATCACGTGGACGGCGGCCAGGCCCAGACCGCTGATGGTGTGAAGCACGTGGCCCAGCAGCGGTTCGCCGGCGATCTCGTGCAGCACCTTGGGACGGTCGGACTTCATCCGCGTCCCTTTCCCGGCGGCCATCACAATTGCAATCAGGGCCCGGCTCATGGCGTCACACTCACCCCTCGGTCGTTGGGAACTGGCTCTTCGGCGCGCACGCACGCCTGCAGCTGGTCTTCAGGCTCCCAAGTATACCACTCATCGGGCCGCTCAGCCGTGTCGTTTCTTACCGTTCAGGGCGTGGGTGCCATCAAGTGAGCGTGCAGAATCCGGGCGCCGATGGCCATCAAGGCCAACCCGCCCAGGATATCGGCGTGCCGTCCCAGATGGCCACCGAAGCGATGGCCGAGGTGCAGTCCCACCACGGAAAACCCGGCGGCCGTCAGGCCGATCAGGGTGCTTGGCAAGAGGATCGTGACCTGGAGCAGGCCCAAGCTGACCCCCACGGCCAGGGCATCCAGGCTGGTGACAATCGCGAGCAACAGCAGGCGGATGCTCTTGGTGGGGTCTTCATTCGGCGTTGCGGCTGGATCTTCCTGCGATTCCTGCCTGGCGTCGTGGATCATCTTGGCGCCGAGTCCGACCAGCAGGACAAAGGCGATCCAGTGATCCCAGGCGGTCAGACCCGGATGACGGGCGATCGTCGCGGCGGCCAGGTAACCCACCACGGGCATCAGGAACTGGAAGCCACCAAAGGCCAGCGCGAGGCGAAGGGCCTGGTTGGTGCGGATGCGGGGCAGGGCGAAGCCCATGGCCATGGAGACGGCAAAGGCATCCATCGCCAGACCCACGGCGATACCGAGCAGAGAGAGCAGGTCGAGCATGCGGCGGCTCGGTCAATCAAAAGGACCCGTGCGTCCTGGAAAAGGAACGTCAGGGTCCTGGCGCTGGGATCTGAGAAAAAGCTGGGGCGCTAGGATTCGAACCTAGGTATGCCTGGACCAAAACCAGGTGCCTTACCACTTGGCTACGCCCCAGTGTGATGCTGATGATAGGCGATGATACGGCCGGGCGTCAACGGGGCCTGCTCGTCTCTTTCAGGTCGCGCAGGGGGCCTAGAACAGCCCCGTCACTTGCTGCGCATCGTTCAGGGACATTCTGGTGGCGGCCGGTTCGGCTGGCAGGCCCGGCATGGTCATGACGTCGCCCGTCAGCGCCACCAGGAACCCGGCCCCGCCGGCCATCTTGATCTCTCGCACCTGCAAGTCCCAATCACTGGGAGCCCCCAGGCGGGAGGGGTCGTGTGTGAAGGAATACGGCGTTTTGGCGATGCAAACGGGCCATCCGTCGAAGCCGGCGGCGGACACCTGCGCGAGTTGCTTGAGGGCTTGCGGACTGAACTGCACGTCCGAGGCGCCGTACACCCGCTGCGCCACCTGTCGGATCTTGTCGGCGGGCGAGGCCGCCAGGTCATACACGTAGCGGCAGCCCTGACCGCGCTTGGCCAGCCGCTGAACCGCCTGCGCCAGAGCCTCTCCGCCGGCGCCGCCGTGCGCGTGCACCTCGGTCTGCACACATTCGACGCCCATGTCGCTCACGAAGGCCGTCAACCACTCGCGCTCCGCCGCGGTGTCGCTGGCGAAGTGGTTGAGGGCCACCACGCAGGGCAGTCCGTACACCTCGGTGACGTTCCGGATGTGGCGGGCCAGGTTGGCACTGCCGCGCTGCAACGCCGGCAGGTCTTCATCGCGCAGGCTCGTCTTGGCCGCGCCGCCGTGCATTTTCAGCGAGCGAACCGTCGCCACCAGCACGACGACCGCCGGGCTCAGGCCCGCGCTGCGGCACTTGATGTCGATGAACTTCTCGGCGCCCAGGTCGGCGCCGAAACCAGCCTCCGTGACCACCCAATCGCCCAGCTTGAGCGCCATTCGCGTCGCCACCACCGTGTTGCAGCCGTGGGCGATGTTGGCGAACGGCCCCCCGTGGACCACCGCCGGCGTGTGCTCGAGCGTCTGGACCAGGTTGGGCTTCAGTGCCTCTTTGAGCAGGATGGCCATGGCCCCTTCTGCCCGCAGGGCCCGGGCCTCCACGGGCTTGCCGTCCAGGTCGAAGCCGACGATGATCTGGCCCAGACGCCGCTTGAGGTCATCCAGGTCTTGCGCCAGGCACAGCACGGCCATCACCTCGGAGGCCGGCGTGATCATGAAGGATTCCTCGCGGGGCACCCCGCCTTGCGTCCCTCCAAGACCTAGCACGCAATGACGCAGGGCCCGGTCGTTCACGTCGAGCACCCGCTGAAAGGTGATGCGCCGCGGGTCGAGACGCAAGGCGTTGCCCTGGTGCAGGTGGTTGTCGATCATGGCGGCCAGCAGGTTGTTGGCCGAGGTGACGGCGTGGAAGTCGCCGGTGAAATGCAAATTGATCTCCGCCATGGGCAGGACCTGAGCATAGCCGCCACCGGTGGCGCCGCCTTTGACGCCGAAGACGGGGCCCAGCGAGGGTTCGCGCACCGCCACCACGGCTTTTTTCCCCAGACGACAGAGGGCCTGGCCGAGCCCGATCGTCACCGTCGTCTTGCCTTCTCCGGCCGGCGTGGGCGAGATGGCGGTGACCAGGATCAGCTGACCGTCCGGGCGATCCCGCCATTCATCCAGGAGGCCGAGGTCGAGCTTGGCCTTGTGATGCCCGTAGGGTTCCAGGGCCCGGGGCGGGATACCGAGACGCTCGGCGATCGTCGAGATGGGCTCCAGCACGGTGCCCTCCGCGATGCTGAGGTCATCGGGCAGAGGAAGGGTGGTCGGCGTCACGGGCAGGGGCCTCCAAACGGAAGGGAACCCCTTAATTTTAAATCCATGTGAAAGGTTTGTGCGTCTTTCGTTACCCAGGATATC
Source organism: Candidatus Sericytochromatia bacterium (assembly GCA_035285325.1). NCBI lineage: Bacteria > Bacillati > Candidatus Sericytochromatia > Candidatus Sericytochromatia bacterium. Next base: position 9,074 of record JAYKJB010000002.1, on the reverse strand, counting down.
GCGACGGCCGACGGGCCTGATATCAAGGCCATACTTCGCAAACATCGCAGCTTCATCGGAGGAACGCACCCATGGACTTCAGGCTCCCCACTGCCGCCTTTGCACCCCCAGGTTTCGCCACGCTGGGAGGACTCAACGTCGCCCCGGAACCCACCGCCGAGGCCGCTCCCGCGGCCCCTCCCGCCGCCGCCCCGGCCCTGGCGCCCGAACAGCCCGCCCCCGCAGCGGTGGACATCGACAACGTGAACCTGGATGCCGACGAGTTGCGCGCCCTCGACAACATGATGCAGACCTACCTGGCCGACGGCACCATGAGCGCCGACGAGCAGACGGTGTACCAGCAGGTCCGCGGCCAGTTCGCCAAGAGCGGCGCTGCGACGGCTGGGGAGGAGCCCACGGCCGGGGCCGGGCCCACGCCGGAGGAAGGCTTGCCTGAGCAAACGATTGACTCGCCCACTTCGGAGGAAACCGCGGAGTCTGGTGCCCCCTCAGACGATCCCCTGGGGGGAGCTGGCCCCACGGAGTCTGGTGCCTCGCTATCCGATCTCGGTGGCAGCATCGAGGATGACAAGAAGATCGAAGACACGCCTCCTCCCCCGCCGCCGCCGCCTGGTCCCGACCCGGCAGCCTTGATGATGATGATGCAGATGATGACGGGAGACCCTGTCGCGCTCGATCTCAATCACGATGGCAAGATCGGTACCACCGGCAACTCCACGGCGCGCGACCGTAAGGACGCCCACATGGGCAAGACGGTGGACTTCGACCTCAACGCCGACGGCGTCAAGGAAAAGGTCGAATGGATGGACGGCCAGGGCGACGGCTGGCTCGTGGACGACCGTGACGGCGGTGTCTCCAAGGCCGCGGCGGGCTCGGGCGAGATCGACGGCTCCCGCCTTTTCGGCGATGAAGGCGGGAAGTACGCCCACGGTTACGTCAAGCTGGCCCGTCACGACGCCAACCAGGACGGCAAGCTGACCGGCAAGGAACTGGAAGGCCTGAAGACCTGGGTTGACGATGGCGACGCCAAGGTCGAGGCCGGCGAGCTGAAGAGCCTGGCCGAGCAGGGCATCACGGAACTCTCCACCCAGATGAACCTGCAGAAGAATGCGCGGGGCGAAGATCTGATGCGCTCCAGTTTCGTGCAGAACGGCAAGACCCGCATGAGCGAGGACGTCTGGCTGCGCACGGCCTGATTCACAGCTCTGCTCGCAGACGTTGAAGACAGCGGTTCCCAGCGCCGGGTGCGCGGGGAACCGCTGCTTCGCATGGCGCTGCAGGGCGAGGGGAAAGCGGCCAGGCCAGATGCTCGGAAGGATGCCCCCCGGCTCACCTTGAGCAAGCCAGCTGGATTCGGTAGATGTATTCTCGATTAAGGAAAGGTTAAAATCGGCAGTGTATCCGGGAGCCCCGTGTGACACTGAAGACGTGCCGCTGCGTTCGTCCCATCTGCTCGCTTCTTTGGCCGGAGTCGTGACCCTGGCCGGGTGCGCGACCTTCACCGCTCCGGTTCCAGGCCAAACGCCCGGTGCCGGTATGCGCGCGCAATCGGGCGAGTCCGAATACTGCATCGCGTTTCGGGATCCCCTGGCCCGCCAAGCGGCGCTGACTCGTCATGGGCTGCGCCCCCTGCGTGCCGTTCCCGCGCTGGAACTGGTCGTCGTGCGATTGCCCAACCTTCAGGCTGCCCGCGGGGCGCTCACGCGGGACGCGGCGGTGCGCTGGCTGGAACCGGTCGGCCAGGTCACGCTGGAGGAATCGGCCCCCGTCCCTGCGCCACCGGCCTTGGTGGGGCCATCTGCTGGGGACGACCAGCGCCCGGCCCAATGGGCGCTCGACAAGCTCGCGGTGGAAACGGCCTGGCAGCGCACCAGCGGGCGCAAGGAAACCCTGGTGGCCGTGGTCGACACGGGCATCGACGATCGCCATCCCGACCTCACCGGCCGCGTCCGCAAGGGCCGGGACTTCGTCAACGGGGACGACGACGCCTTCGACGATAACTTTCACGGCACGCACTGCGCGGGCATTCTGGCCGCCAACCGCGGCAATGGCGGCGTCGTGGGCGTGGCCCCGGAGGTCACGCTGTTGCCCGTGAAGGTCCTCTCCGCCCAGGGGTCGGGCACCTACGACCAGGTGGCGGCCGGCCTCGTCTATGCGGCGGACCAGGGGGCGTCGATCATCTCGGTCAGCCTGGGCACCTACACGCCCAGCCAGGTGTTGCTCGAAGCGGTGCGCCACGCGCAGCGGAAGGGCGCCTTGGTGGTCGCCGGGATGGGCAATCAAGGCAGCGACAAGCCATTTTATCCCGCCGCCTGGCCCGACGTGCTGGCGGTCGGTGCCACCACCGTCAAGGACGAGCGCGCCCGCTACTCGAACACGGGCAGTCACCTGGCCCTGGTGGCGCCCGGCAGCGACATTCTCTCGACCATCCCCGATCGTCAGTACGCGCGAGTGTCAGGCACGTCCATGGCCACGCCTCACGTGGCGGGCGTGGCGGCCCTGTTGAAGTCGGCCGAACCGCGCTGGACCGCGGCGAACCTGCGGCAGCGTCTGCTTGATTCGGCCGTCGACCTCGGTGCTCCCGGGATGGACCCGGAAACCGGACGCGGGCGCTTGAGCGCCGCTCGGGCCCTGCTTCCCTCGTCGCGCTGAGGTCGTTCAGCGCTGGCCTGGAGGCCTTGCGCCCCTTGATTCCGGGGTGAGGGCGTCGCCGCTAGTCGTCATCCTCTGCGCCTTTTTTCCCGCGCCAGCGCCAGCCTGGAAACCAGCCACGCAGATAGCCGACACCAATCACCAGCGCCAGGCCCACCTGGGCCCACAGCGGCAGGGTCACCAGCGTGATGATGAGCTTCAGGCCGAAGGGCACCACCACCCACAGCGAGACGAAGGCGAAGTAGCCGACCACGCACCACAGCAGCAAGCGCTGCGCATCAAGCCAACTTTGCCGCTTTTCGTTCGCTTGCGGGAAGGTCTCGGCGTAGTGGCGCTCGAAGCGACGCACGGCATAGAGGCTGACCAGCAAGCCCACCACACAGCCGGCGGCCACCCAGTAGCTGGGCTCCGGGGTTTTCATCGCCGCGAAACGCTCGGCAGGTTCCAGTTCCTGCATGGGGCGACCCTCCTTGGCCGGGCCAGCGGTCGCGGCGTTGCGATGGGACCGGCCCTTCCGTCTCTAGTCAGGCGCGATGTCGGTCTCGCGGTGACGTGAAAACGTGCTGGTGTGTTTATCGGCAACGGCGTGGCGCCACTTCAGTCGGAACCAGCCTTCGCTGGCTGCCCCGCGCTGCGCCGGGGATGATAAAATCAAGGGCCTGACGCTCAGGCGCGTCCGTCCTGCCCCCGTACCCACGCGGCTTGACCATCGTCGCCTGTCGGCTCCGTCTCCCTCGAACGAAGGAAATCCCCCGCTCATGCGCATGTCCAAGCTGCTGGCCCCCACGCTCCGCGAGGTGCCGGCCGATGCCGAAATCATCTCCCACCAGTTGCTCGCCCGGGCCGGTTTCATCCGCCGTCTGAGCCCGGGAGTTTACAACCTCCTGCCGCTCATGAACCGGGTCGTGCAGAAGGTCTCGCGCATCGTGCGCGAGGAGATGGACGCCGCGGGTGCCCAGGAACTGTTGATGCCGGTCATGATCCCGGCCGAGCTCTGGATGGAGACTGGTCGCTGGCAGAAGTACGGCAAGGAGCTGGTGCGGTTCAAGAATCGCCACGATCGCGACGAGGTGCTCGGTCCGACGCACGAGGAAGTCATCACCGACATCGTGCGCGGCACGGTGCGCTCTTACCGCCAGATTCCGATCAACCTGTACCAGATCCAGACCAAGGTGCGCGACGAGATCCGGCCGCGCTTTGGTCTTCTGCGGGGGCGTGAGTTCATCATGAAAGACGCCTACTCCTTCCACGAGACGACGGACTGCCTCGAACGCGAATACACCAACATGGCGGAGGCCTACACCCGCATCTTCGCTCGTTGCGGCCTCGACACCCGGCCGGTGGAATCCGACGTGGGGGCGATCGGCGGGTCGGCGGCGCACGAGTTCATGGTGGTGGTCGAGACCGATGCGGGCGAGAACGCCCTGCTGTACTGCGACAGCTGCGACTACGCGGCCAACGTCGAGCGCGCCGAGTCGCGCCTGTCGGCCTTCACCGGCGGGGCGCCGACTGACCGTCAGGTGGTGGCGACGCCCGCGACGCGTACGATCGAGCAGCTTTGTGCCCATCTCGGCTGCGAACCGCGGCGGATCGCGAAGACCCTGGTCTATATGGCCGATGAGAGCCTGGTGGCGGTGGTGATTCGCGGCGACCTGTCGGTCAACGAGGTCAAGCTGGGCAACGTGTTGAATGCCAATCAGCTGCGTCTGGCCACGGAAGATGAGGTGCGCAACCTGGCCGGCGTGGTCCCGGGCTTCGTGGGGCCGGTCGGCCTGAAGGTCGCCCGCGTGCTGGTCGACCGTTCGCTGGAGGGCCAGACCAACCTCGTGATGGCCCTGAACCAGCCGGATGTTCACGCCACCGGGGTGAACGCCCCCCGGGACTGGCAGCCCGAAGACTGGGTCGATGTTCGCACGGCCGCCGTCGGGGAGGCCTGCGCACGCTGCGCGGGCGGGCATCTCAAGGCGGCGCGCGGCATCGAGGTGGGCAACATCTTCAAGCTGGGCACCAAGTACAGCGACAGCATGCAAGCCACCTACACCACGCCGGAGGGTGAGGAGAAAACCTTCGTGATGGGCTGCTACGGCATCGGTATCACGCGCACCGCGCAGGCGGCGGTGGAGGCCCATCACGACGAGAACGGCATCAAGTGGCCCGTGCCGATCGCGCCCTACCACCTGGTGATCGTGCCCGTGAACCACAAGGACGAGGTCCAATCGGCCGCTGCCCAGCAGCTCTACGACGCTGCCCTCGCGGCGGGCCTCGAGGTCATTCTGGATGACCGGGAGGAGCGCGCCGGCGTGAAGTTCAAGGACGCCGAGCTGATCGGCATCCCCTTCCGCCTGACGTGCGGCAAGGGCCTGGCCGAGGGCCAGGTGGAGCTGGCCGTGCGCGCCAGCGGGGAGAAGCGGGACGTGCCGCTGGCCGAGGCGATCGCCACGATCCAGCAGCTCGTGCGCGAGGGAACCCGCACGCAACGGCCCGCGCAGCCCGTGGGAGTCTGAGTGGGGCTCGCGCGTCGCCGAAATACCGCCGTGCGGCTTGCCGGTTGGCCTGGCCGGCTCGGGGGCCTTGCGCGTGTCCGCGAGCTCGCCTGAGCCACTCCAGCCGGCGGGGGACGCGGGCCTCAGTCCCGGCTACCTGGCCGGAATGCTGGAACGGGCCTGGGTTACGCCGCTGCGCTGGGTCTCCGCCCCGCCGTCGCTGGCCCGGCTGAGGGCGCTGGATCATCCTCTTGCCGCCGGGCTGCCGGGGGCCGACCTGCCGGTCCAGCTGGGCGAGGAGCCGGCTGCCGCGGCGATCGCCTGGGTGGGCCACTGGACCCGGGCGATCCTGCAGGTGGCCGGGCTGCCCGTGTTCGGCCGCGCTCAGCTGCTCGCGCCGCCGCCGGCGGCTAGCGAACCCTGGTGGCTGTTGCTGCCCGCCTACGAACGCACGGCCGAGGCCACCGCCGTGGCCCTGGCCTGGGTCGCTCACTTGCTGAGCCAGGTCGACGCGGCTGGGACGCAAGCGGCCACCCTGTCGGAGCTGCCCGCGTTGCTGGCGCGCCTGCGCGCCATGGCGCCCCATGGGGCCAACATGGTGCCGTTTCTGGCCGCCGCCCACGCGGCCGGCATCCCGGTCTACCACGTGGCGGGGGGCGTGTTTCAGTTCGGTCAGGGCGCCCGGGCGCGGCTGCTCAAGAGCAGCTTCACCGACCAGACCCCCGTGATCGCGGCCGAGTGGGCCCGCGACAAGGTCCAGGCGGCGCAGGCGTTGCGCCGGGCGGGGCTGCCCGCCCCCGCGCACCAGCTGGTCGCGAACCCGGAAGCGGCGGTGGCGGCAGCGGCGGCGCTCGGCTATCCGGTGGTGCTCAAGCCGGCCGATCGCGACGGCGGGGTCGGAGTGGCGGCGGGCCTGATGACCCCGGCGGCCGTCCGCGCGGCCTTCGAGGCGGCTGCTCACCACTCGGCGCGCGTGCTGGTCGAGCAGCACGCGGCAGGCCGCGACTATCGCCTGACGGTCTTTCAAGGTGAGTTGCTCTGGGCGATCGAGCGGCAGGCCGGGGGCGTCACGGGGGATGGCCGCCAGCGTGTGCAGGAACTGGTCGAGGCGCTCAACCGGGATCCGCGTCGCGGGGATGGGCCGCACCGACCGATGGCCTGGCTGCAGCTGGATGCCGAGGCGCTGGAACTGCTGGATGAGGCGGGGTTGACGCCCGCCAGCGTGCCGCCGGCCGGGGGCTTCGTGCGCCTGCGTCGTGCGGCGAACATCACCCGCGGCGGGATGCCCCTGCCCGTGATGGACCGGGTACACCCGGACAACCGCCGGCTGGCCATCCGGGCCGCAGCGGCGCTGCGGCTGGATCTGGCCGGGGTGGACCTGTTGATTCCGGATATCGCGCGCTCGTGGCTGGAGGTCGGCGCGGCCATCTGCGAGGTCAACGGACAACCGGAACTCGGCACGGCCACCAACGACCGCCTTCACGCCTCGGTGCTGAGGGCGCTGGTGCCCGGTAACGGCCGGATTCCGGTGGTCGTGGTGGTGGGGCAGGGGGTGAGCGACACTCACGTGCCGACGATCGCCGCCGCTCTCACGGCCGCGGGCCACACCGTCGGTCGCGTGCAGGCCGGCGGCGTCTACATCGGTGACGCCTTGGTCGCTCCCCCGTCCCCCGCGTCACCGATGCGCGGGTGCGAGGGCGCGACCGTGCTGCTGGCGGCTCCGGAGGTCACGGCCATGGTGCTGGCCGTGGAGGACGCGAGCGTGCTGGAGACCGGCCTGCCGCTGGCGCGCTTCGACGTGCTGGTGGTGGCCGGGCCGCTGGCTTCGGACGCGGCCTCCCGCCAGGTGTTGGCTGTCCTCCTGGGGGCCTGCGATGGCACGGCCATTCCTCTGGCGGAAGCCGGAATTCCCTTGCTGGCCCCCTCAGGGCCAGCGCTGACCTGCTGGATCACGGGCCCCGTGACCGCCGACGGCGTGGTGGCCTGGGTGCAGGCGGCCGTGCAGGAGGCGATCGCCCATCACGCGCTACCCCCAGCAGGTGGGACCTCCCACGAGGCGTCTTGACGCCTTGCCCAACTTCCCCGATCCTGTCGAAGTTTACTGCCTGAATGGGCTGCGTCGAAAGGGTGAGAATCTTGTCACTGCGCCAACATGCCCTCGGCGTCACCGCCCTCGGACAGCTCCTGGCCAGCTGTGCGCTGCCGGCCGTGACGTCGCCAACGACGCCCGCCCTGCCGGCCGCCGCCTCAGCGGCGCCGCCCGCCGCGGCTGACCCGTCGCGAGCCCCGGCCGAACCGCTGCCTGGGGCCGCTGCCACAAGCCTGCCCGCCGCATCGTCCACGGCCTTGCCATTGGCGCAGCGGCTGCGTCTGACCGGGCAGGTGCGCATCGGCAAGACTGCCGTGGCGCGGGCGCGCCTGACCCTGTTCGACCTGGCCACGGGCGCGGCGCTGGTCGCCAAACCGTGGAACGAGGCGCCCAGCTTGCGCTTGCAGGCCGGCCAGGCACTGTTCAGCGACGACGCGGGCGCGTTTGATCTAGAGCTGCCACCACTGGCCCCGGACCAGGTGATCAAGCTGGTGGCCTCCCTCGATGGCCGCACCTTCGTGACCCTGCTGGCGCCCGTGACGGCGGCGCCTGCGGGACCGACCCGGTCCGCGCTGCCCTATGCCCTGACCCAGGATCCGGCGGGGAACCTGGGGGCGCAGGTGACCCTGTCGCCGGAAGACACCGCCGTGGCCAAGACGTTCGAGGGCGTTTTCAAGCTGATCCTGCTGCAAGCGCCGGCGGACCGTTCAGCGGCTCTGGGCCGCGCGCTCTCGGCCGCCCGACAGGCCGTGGCCGAACTGCAAGGCAGCTTGAGCGGGCGGTCCGAACTGGCCGCGATGCTGCTCGCGAGCGTGGGCAGCGCGGGCGAGATCGTCGACCGTGACCAGTTTCGCACCGCTCTGGCCCGGGCGGGGGCGTTCGGGACTCTGAACCGCGCGGTGCAATCCCAGCTGGGGGGCTTGAGGGGGGCCGCCTCGACCCGCTGGCCAACCATGCGCCGATCACGGTCGCGGACTTCCCGCTGGACCCACCGGACATCACGGCGGACGGCCAGTTGAGCCTGGCCGGCCTGCCGTTGCCCTTCACCCTCGGCCCCGGCGGCTTTCAACCCTCGCCTTCCCGGGGCGGCGGAAGCCGCGCGCAGCCCACGCCCCCACCGCCCCCGGGACCGCAGGTGTTTCGCTTGCTGGTGGGCTTGCCTGGCGAGGCACGGGGGCTGGCGGCCTATGACGAAACGACCTACGTGGTGGCGATCGACCAGAGGATGCGTTCGTTCACCAGTCTGCTCGCTGGGGTCGACCATACCCTGGGTGCCTCGGGCGAGGACTGTTATGCGGTGGCTGCCGATCCTGCTAACGCCCGGGTATTCGTTGGGCGAACCAATTCGCTCTGGCAATGCCCGATGCCCCACGGCAGCGGGACACCTCAGCAGATCATCACGGGGCTGACCTCCTGCGGGCTGGCGATCGGACGCCAGGACCTATATGTCAGCAATCACGATTTGGCCACTAGTCAAAATTCCGTGGCGCGGATCTCGCTGGCGAGCACTGCGATTGTGGCCGACGTGCAGGTCGGTGGTGCGCCTTACAATCCGCCTGGCTCACACTTCTGCCACGGCCTTGCAATCGATGATGCGACGGCCACGCCGACCCTGTATCTGGGCACGCTGGAGGGCGAGGTCTACAGCGTGCAGGACGGTGGCGCAACCCACACCATTCTGGCCAGCGGCCTGGGGGCGGTCATGGGCATGGTCTTCTCGCCTGCGAACCGCACGCTCTACCTGACCAGCATCGCCGACGATCGGGTCTATGCCCTGAACGTGGATACCCTGGCCACCGCGACCGTCACGCTGGACCAGCCGTTCACGACCAACCACGGCCCTTGGGGCA
>JAYKJB010000001.1 GCA_035285325.1 Candidatus Sericytochromatia bacterium | reverse complement strand
AGCGGGTCGTCACGAGGAGAGATTGTCGATGTCCACTGCCGTCGGATACATCTGGTTGCCCCCGGAACAGGGGCAAGATCCCGTGTCCATCGCAAGCGATCGTGACGTGCTCTCGCTCTACTGCCAGGCCAACCGCCTGACCCTGGAAGACGTCGTGGTGGAATGCGGCGGCACCGGCGTGGCGCTGGAGCGGCCCGGCCTCAGTGCACTGCTGAAACGAGAGAATTGCGTCATCGTGGTGCCGTCCCTCGCATCGCTGGGTCGCCGCTTCCACGACGTGGCCACGGTCATGTCCGAGATCAATTTTCTGGGGCGCCAGTTGATCGCCGTCGCGGAAGACATCGACACCAACCGCCCAGAGGGGCAACAGCTCCTGAAGGTGTTCGTCTCCATTCCTCAGGTCGCTCGAATGATGCGTCCGGCCCCGCAAACAGCCACCAAGGTGTTCGTGCGCAACCGGGAAGTGCTTCACAACGGCGGAACCTGCCCCTACGGCTATGCCTTGGATGAGGCCACCAATCAATTCAAGGTCCTGCCCCTGGAGGCCAACGTGGTGCGTCGGATTTTCCGGGAGCGCGTGAGCGGCCGAAGCCTGCGCCAGATCGCCAATGACCTGACCCGCGATGGCATTGCCACCAAACGCGGCGGCCGCTGGCAGGCCAACACCGTCAAGACCATCCTGGAAAACCTGTTCTACACCGGTGCTTATCAGTGTCAGAACCGCATCTACCCCAATGACCACGACCCCATCATCAATGAAGACCTGTTCAAACAGGTGAACAGTCAGACAGACGTCGTGCAAGTGGTTGGCTGAGCGTCGGCCAGCAAGCTCAAACCTTCGCCCCACCAAGCCCCCTGCAAGGCAGGGGGCTTGCGCTTAGCATGGAGAATACAAGCCCCCCCTCACCAGGCAGCCCGCGTCCAGACGGAAAAAGCCGGCATCACCCGTTTGCGGGGATGCCGGCTTGAGAGGGCGCTGACGACTCAGCGATTGAACAGCGAGACCAGCGGTCCCCAGTTGCCCTTGGCGTCGCGCGCATGCACCAGCAGCAACCCGTTGGCACTGCGGAAGCTGGCCGTGCTCAGCGCCACCTGCCCATTGGCGACCGGGGCCTTGACGCCCGTGCCGTCTGCGCCGGCGCGTCCGCTGAACACCTCGACCTCGACGGCCTCTGCAGCGGCCGAGGCCGTGAGGCGACCGGCCGACACCGTGGCGCCGCTAACTTCAGGACCGAAGACGTGCGAGGGATTGTCCGCCAGTTGCAGCAGCAGGCGCGCTCCAGGCTCGTTTTCCTTCCAGAACTTCGGCAACTTGGAGTAAGGCGGGTCGAAGCCGTCGCCCCAGCTGCCGATCTCGGTGGTGTAGGCCAGAATGCCGTGTTCGCCGAAGGCCCAATCCGTCGTGTCCCCGGAGGTGGGGTAAAGCTTCACGCTCTGCTGAGGCTTGTAGCCGGACAGCGTGCCGAGCTTCTGGCCAATGGGGGCCAGGCGATTGTCCGGCGGTGGGGCATCGGTGTGGCCCCAGGGCCACAGGATCAGATTGCTGAAGCTGTGGTAGGTCATCAGAAACGCCCACTTACGGCTCTCGACCAGCTTCTTGATGGCCTGGGTCTCGGGCTCGGAGAATGGACCGGATCCCCGGAAAGTGGGAGCGGAGACGTTGGCGCTGGCGCCGGGCAAGCCCCACTTGAAGCCGTAGTTGCGGTTCAGGTCGACGCCAGGACCGTTCGGCGCCCCCGAAAAGCTGGTCCCGCCGCCGTGGCTGAGGTCGGTGTTCTTGCGCCAGTCGCGGCCCTCGGAGGCGAGGCGGTGGCCATCGGGGTTCACCATCGGAACCAGCCAGATGTCCCGGTTGTCGACGAAATTGGTCAGGTCTGCGTCCTTGCCGTAACCGTCCACCAGCATCTGGGCGATCTTGAGCACGACCTCAGGCGTCACGAGCTCCCGCGCGTGGTGGTTGCCGCAGAACAGAACGCCAGGCTTTCCGGCAGGGTCGCCCTTGCCGATGCGAAGGGCCAGCACGTCGCGGTCGGACTTGCCTTGGGTCTTTTCCCAGCCGTCGCCGATGTCCAGCATCTGCACCTTGTCGCCGTGCTTGGCCGCCAGGTCGGCCATGGCCGCCTTCAGTTCGTCATAGGTGTGGTAACCACTGTCGAAGTCGTTGAAAACACCGGGGGCCTGCACCACGCGGAGTTGGGCTCCCAGGCGCTGCACGGCCGAGAAATGCTCCTGCCCGATCTGCCCATAGGCGCGGCGGGCGTCCTGGTCCACATACCAGATCTCCAGGCCGGCATCCACCAGGCGGGACAGTTCGTTCCGCGAACGGAAGGGAACCCCGACGGTGGCTGGCTTGCCGCCCTTGAACGAGGACAGCGACACAGGACCGAGATCACGAGGACCCGCGGAGGTCGGCGCAGCCGGACGGCCACACGCGGCCAGCGAGGCGGTCAGCAAAGCCATACCCGTCACGATGGGCCAGGCGCGGTGGGAGGAAAATCTCACGTCGACAATCTCCTGATGGCGAGAGGGGCAGTCTTTCACCCGAGCGGCGATGACTGTCTTTCCATTGTAGGCCTTTAGGCTCAAATTATTCTTCGCATAAACAAAATTTAACCAAAATCACGGCCTTGCTCCCCTGGTCTGGATCACGGCAGCCCCACACAGCCCTGGGAGACAATCAAGGAACGGCCTGGGTGGCGTAAAATGGAGCGGTTCCAGCCCGACGCCGAAAGGGGGAGGCGGCAGACTTGCGAGCATCTCGTCGTCTCAACAGCAGCCTGCCAGCCTTGCTGGCCCTGTTCAGCGTGGCCTGCGTGATCGAGGCCCCGCCGCCGCCCGCGGAACTGGTGCCCGACCTGGTCATCTCGCAGAGGGGGCGCATCGCCACCCCCAGCCTGGATGTCTACAGCACGATCGCGCGCAATCAGGGCAGCTTCAAGGGCACGGTGCAGGCCCTGGCACCCGGCATTGTGGCGCGCTGGTCGCCCACGGTCGACGCCAACCTCGGCAAGGCCCTGGTGAACGCCTCACGCGTCAACTTCCGTCAGCTGTTACAGACCAGCCCGTCGCCGCTCGTGCCAATCGCCAATGCCCGGGTGGTCACGCACGGACTGGATGCGCGCCCGCTGTCGGAACCGGCCGATACCGGAGCGCAGGGACAATTCCAGATCGCCGCCGTGCGTCCCTCAGAACCACTGGTCATCCTCAAGACCCAATTTCGGCAAGACAATCAGCAGATCGAATTGCTGAGCGTGGCTCCCGCCCCACGTGAGCCCGGTGTCATCGAGGTCCCGATCAACCCGGCCACCACGCTGGTGGCGAAGAAGGTGCTGACGGTGGTCGCCACCAACGCCCTCAATCCGTTGCTCATTCGGCCGTCCCTGACCTCGAGGTTGGCCACGGTCCTGGGTGGAATGCTCAACGAGCCTGGCCTCGTCGCCGCCATGACCCTGAGAGACGACCGCGTGGCGGAACTGTTCGATGTGGCCTTTGCCGCCCTGCCGGCCAACCAGCGCGAGGAACTCACTCGCCAGGCGGCCAACCTGGGCAGTGCGGCCTTGCTTCAACCGTCCATTCAGACCCAGGTCGCCGGGGCCCCCACGGCCCCTCCCACCGAACCGCCGTTGCCGTTCGCCCTGAGTTCGGCGGGCGCCACAGCCACCGGCGGGACTTCGGCCAGTGGCAGCGTGACGGTCAAACCACCGGCCGGCACACCGACCACGGTACCCGACCCCAGCCCTCCGCGCGTGACCATCCGTACCCTGGGAAGGGCCTTCAACGGCGCCCGCGTCGAAGTCCGACCTGGCCAGGCCGAGGTCCTGTTTCCCTCGTTTTACACGATGGAAACCACCACCCTGGAAGCCCTGGATGAGGCCGTCGTGTTCAGCAATCTGGACCGGGCCGTTCATACCGTCTGCTACGAGCTGGACGATCGTTACGAGCTGACAGAACACGAAATTCAATGGGAGGGAGGTTCCACGCCCATTTTCGGTCGCGGCAAGAGCCTTTTCTCCGACATGGCCGTCAGGGGTGGGGTGGCCTACCTGACCAGCACGGAGACCAACAACATCATGCAGGTGGTACTCAACACCGGGGTCTTGAGCGTCTTCGCGGGCCGCAGCAACTACGCGGGTGGCATGCGCGACGGGAGCCCCAGCGAGGCCGAATTTCTCCGGCCCACGGGGATCCTCGCGACCTCGGATGGCCTGTATGTCGCAGACAGCGGCAACAACCGCATCCGCAAGGTCACCTATGCCGGCGTCGTCAGCACCCTGGCCGGGGGACGCAGTGGCGCCGGCGACGGTGCGGGTGCTCTGGCCAGTTTTCAAACGCCCTCGGACCTGACCCGCGATGCGGAGGGACTGCTATACGTCGCCGATCGCGATGGTCACCGCATTCGCCGGATCACCCCTCAGGGGGTCGTCACCACCATCACAGGCTCCACCCCTGGCAACACCGATGGCCAGGGCGCTGCGGCCACGCTTCAATTTCCCGTCTCGATCGGCCACGGGGTGGTGGCGGGCTCAGACGTGCTGGTCGTCGTGCAGAACGACGGGCTGGTACGCCTGCTGCGGAGCTGGTAGCCCATGCACGGCCTGCCCCCCCACGCGCCCCCCTGCTTGCGAGGCCCCTCGAGATGATCCCGGACGATTGGTCGCTCTCGCGCGCCAGACCCGCGCCGCCCTCCCCCAAACACCCACCTGAGATGGGGAGCGGCTCCCACGGGCGCCCGCAACAGCCCGCCGATAGCCGCGGCCAGGACGCTTACCGTCGCCCGGTGCGGAAGGCCGGGGACGTGCCGCTCTGGATGATTGCGATGTCCGCGGATCGGGCCACGGGGCGCCAGTACCAGTCCGACGCGCAGCGCCTGCGAAACCAGCTACGAGAAGAGGCCTGGATCACGCGTTGGGTGGCCGCCGTAGAGACCCCGTTGCCGCTGCCGGAGGCCACCCACCCGATGCCCCATCGCCAGATGGCCTGGCAAGCCTGCGTCGACCGGCTGTGTCGAGCGGCCGGCTTTTCCCTGGTGCCCCCGGGGGTGGTCTGGCAACCGGGCATGACCATCCATCGCGGTCAGTACCTGTTCCAGGCAGACGGCAGCCTGGTGCAACTGCGTCCTGACGCCGCCGGGGATGCAACAGACTGGCTGTGCACGGTCGCGCACGAGACCTTTCATCACGCCCAGCACAGTCTGCTGGTCACCCGCTACAAGGGACATCCCCAGCTGGAGGACGAATACGACCAGCTGGCCGACTACTACCGGGACGCGCGCAACATCTATCGCGCACCTGGCCCGGCCTGCCCACCGGACGTTCACCGACGTCAGGCGATGGAGGTGGGAGCCTGGCGCTTCGGGCAGGCCATCGCCGCCAAACACACGCAGAGCGAATAGTCCCCGACCCTCGGCTCTGGTGGCCTGGTCATGACGACGCACAGAGCCGCTTCCGCTCCCGGGCCTGGCGCTACTCCCAGGTCCGCGCGGGACGGTCACATTCCACCGCCGCCTCGAGCCAGAGCTGGCCCGGTTCGGGCGGTGCACCGGTGGAGGGGCCGCCGACAGAGGCCCCAGGAAACGACCCTGCTCCAGGCACGTCGTCACTCCAAGGACGCGGCAGCGGCGCAGTGCCATCGGGCAAAAAACCACCCGGATCGATCGGCACGTCGTGCCTGCGTAACTCGTAGTGCAGGTGCGGTCCGGTGGACAGCCCCGTGCTCCCCACCAGCGCCAGGACCTCCCCGGCGGCCACCGTGTCCCCGGGAGACACTAGCAGCTCGCGGGCGTGGCCATACAAGGTGGAAAGGCCCTCACGATGGGCCACAACAACGGTTTTTCCGTAGCCCCCACGCCAGCCGGCGTAGACGACTTCCCCCGCCATGGTCGCCCGGATGGGCGACCCCTCGGCCACCGCGAAGTCGTAGCCCTCATGCAAGCGCCCGGGCATGGTGCCCAGCACCGGATGGGCTTCCCGCATCCCAAATTCGCTCGACACCCAGCCCCCTTCGACCGGCCGCAATTGGGGAATCAGGGGGTTGGCCCCCCGATCGCAGCCGGCCAGCAAGGCAAGGAGCAAGGACAGTGTCGTCAGAGGTCGTGGGAGGATGCCGAAAACCATCGCCGCGCGCCTGCCTTTCAAGCCCCTTGCCGGAATTCAGCAACGGCGCGGAAGGCCGCTCGCGCCGCCGCGGCGATCGCCGCCACCTCCCGCTCCCCGTGAGCCAGGGAGATGAAGCAGGCCTCGAATTGCGCCGGTGGGAAATAGACCCCGTGGGACAGCATGGCGTGAAAAAAGACCCCGTAGGCCTTGCGATCACAACGATCGGCCGTGGGCCAGCCCGTCACGGGCTCGTCCGTGAAAAAGACCGTGAGCATCGAGCCGACCCGATTCAGCACGATCCGAACGTCGGCCGCTTGCGCGGCGGCCCTCAGGGCCTGTTCGATCGCGGCGGAGGTCGCTTCCAGCCGTTCGTACACGCCCGACTCCGCCAGCAAGGTCAGGGTCGCCAAACCGGCGGCCGTGGCCAGGGGGTTGCCGCTCATCGTCCCGGCCTGATACATCGGCCCGGCCGGAGCGACGGTGGCCATGATGTCGGCGCGCCCGCCGTATGCCCCCACGGGCACCCCACCCCCCACGATTTTCCCGAGACACGTCAGATCGGGCGTGACGCCGTAAAGCGCCTGAGCCCCGCCGTAAGCCACCCGAAAACCGGTCATCACCTCGTCGAAAATCAGCAACGCGCCGTGCTGCCGGGTCACCTCCCGCAGGTAGCCCAGAAAATCCGCCTCGGGAGCGACGGTCCCGGAGTTGCCCACCACCGGTTCGACAATCACGCCGGCAATCTCGGCTCCGTGGGCGGAGAAGAGACGCTCGACACTGGCGCGGTCATTGAAGTCAGCCGTCAGGGTGTTGGCGGTGACCGCGGCCGGCACCCCTGGGCTGTCGGGCAGACCAAGCGTGGCGACGCCGGAACCGGCCTTCACCAGCAGGAAATCAGCGTGGCCGTGGTAACAGCCGCTGAACTTGACGATCTTGTCACGGCCGGTGAAGGCCCGAGCCAGGCGCAACGCACTCATGGTGGCTTCCGTTCCGGAATTCACCAGACGCACCATCTCCATGGCCGGCATGGCCCGCCGGATCGCCCTGGCCATATCGACCTCGGCCGCTGTGGGCGCCCCAAAGGCAAAGCCATCCGCCGCGGCCCGCGTGAGCGCCTCTCGCACCACAGGATGGGCATGCCCCAAGATCATCGGTCCCCAGGCGCCAATCATGTCGACGTAGGTGCGGCCGTCCACGTCTTCAAGCCAAGCGCCCTCAGCGCGCGCCACAAAGACCGGATCCCCGCCCACGCTTTTGAAGGCCCGCACCGGACTGTTCACCCCGCCCGGAATCAACTGCTGCGCCTCGGTCCAGAGCGCCTGAGAACGCGGTGCGGAGAATGGCAGGGTCGTGGTCATGGTGGCGTGCAACCTCGCAACTGAAGGGGGCCCTTCAGGGGCCCGGCTGCTCATTATACCGGGAATCATGAGCAGGGGCGCCTGGAGACGCGCGACGATCACTGCGGCGTCGCCCGAAACCAGCTAAAATGTTTAGCCATCCCCGAGCCAACATGGAGGTTGCCGCTGATGCGCTTCAAATATCCCGCCGCCGCCCTGGCCGTTGCCGCCGCCCTGATGGTTGCGTCTCCGGCCCAAGCCCAACGCGCCTCGACCACGTTCAAGGACCTTCCTGAAAACCACTGGGCCGAACGCGCGGTCACCCTGGTGGCCGTCGAGAAGGCCTTCATGAAGGGATATCCGGACCAGACCTTCCGAGGCGAACTCCCGTTCACCCGCATCCAGCTCGCCCTGGCGGTTGACGAACTGATTCGTCTGCTCGAAAAACAAACCAAGGTGAGCTGGCGGACGGAGGGGTTGGGGGGCTATGCCTTCCAGGATCTTCCCGAAGGCGCCGAGGTACGCGAGGCGGTCTTGCGCCTGGCCAATCACTACCGCTTGTTCGAGGGGGTTCCCGGGGTCACCTCCAACACCCTTGAAAGTTACAAGCAAGTCACCCGCTACGAAATGGCCAAGGTGGTGCACCGGTTGATGCGTCTGGGCGAAGCGCGCGGGGTAGTGGACCCCAGCGTGCAAAAGCCTCAGATCTTCACCTTCTCTGACGTGCCGCGCACGGCCTGGGCTTACAATGAAGTCAAGGACGTAGCGGACCGCTACCAGGTGATGGTCGGTTTCCCCGACGCCACCTTCCGGGGCAGCGAGGAACTGACGCGCTACCAGTTCGCGGCCTCGGCCGCTCAGACCTTCCCCCTGGTGGTCGCCCTGGTCGAAAAGACCCAAGAGCGACAGCAGGAACGGGAAGCGGAAAAGGTCGCCAGCAGTTTGCGCTTCCAGGAAGACCTCCCGCTGGCCCTGGGGGCCGGAGCGGGGTTTGCGGGCGCCCCTGCGGCGGGTGGCCTGGCACGCGGCGCGCTCTACATGGGCCCAGTCTTCGTGATGGCCGACGCGCAGACCGCCGTCAGCGCGAACGGCGCGAGGCAGTACGGCCTCGAAGGCGACCTGGGCTACGCGTTGCCGCTTGCCACAGGCTGGCACTTGCAGCCCTACGTCGGGGCACGCACCCTCACGGACGGTCAGGCCGTGCTGAGTGGCATCAGTTACGGCGCCCTCACTTACTGGCGGCCCGTGCATTCGTATGGTGCCCATCTGCGGCTGCAAGGGATGTCTCCGCTGCAGGGCAATGCCCAGGGAGCGTTTCTGGGCAGCGGTGCGCTGGGTCTGTGGTGGCACCCCAGCACCAGCTGGGGGCTTTTCCTGGAAGGCGGAATGGCACAATGGCCGGGCGCCGTGCCAGCGGCCAACACGCCGTTTACCAGTGAATGGTTGCCCAGCCTGACCCTGGGCACCGGATTGCGCTTCTGAAGCCACCACGCTGGCGGGAGCGCCCGCGCAGACGACCAGCCAGCCCCACTCCGCAGGCCGCACGACGCGCCTGCGGTTTTTTTGACGCTACCTGCGGCGCTTCAGCGCCCGCCCACTCGTTGGGGCCCCGCGGGTGGGCAGGCGGGCGCATCACGCCCGTGAACGCGTCATACGTCCCGCTGCCCACCTCGGGCCGGCAGCAAAGCAGCGGCGCAGGTCAGCGAACCGGGGGCGGAGAAGATGGCGCTGAGGGGCCCGGCGTGGGGGCCGGCCCGTACATGGCCGGCAGACTGAAGATATCCTTGAGAATCAGCATCATGCCAAGCCCCATGATCAGCACGAAACCCGCGACCAGGATCCGTTCTTCGACGGCCCGTGGCAGCGGTCTGCGGCGCACCTTCTCGATCGCCAGCAGCACCAGGTGCCCTCCATCGAGGGCCGGCAAGGGCAACAAGTTGAAGATGGCCAGCTCGATCGAAAGAATCACGGCGAATTCCAGCAACAACCAGGGGTCCCCCTGGTAAACCTGGTCGCCCATGGCCACCACGGCCACCGGTCCGCCTATCTGGTCCATCTTTTCAGAAGGTGCGGAGACGAGGCCCCAGAGTGCCTGTGACAGCATCACCGTGAACTTGATCTGCTGGTCCGTGGCCGAGCGAACGACCTCACCCAATCCCTCAGCGGGACGCCGCTCCCCTTGCAAACTGGGTCGGAAACCCAGACGGCCGTCGGCATCCGGCACCGCGCTGAGCAGCACGGCTTTACCATCCCGCTGAACCTCGACCGGGATAGTTTTCCCCTTGTGCGTCTGCAGGTAGGCTCGGAAGCCCTCGAACTGCTCAACCGGTTTCCCGCCCAAGGTGAGGAAGCGGTCTCCCGGCAGCAGACCGGCCTTGGCCGCAGGGGTGTTCGGCGTGACCGCCTTGACGCTGATGACCTGATGTCCGGTGGGAATCCCAAGACCGAGGTTGGAACCGAACAGAATTAACCAGGCGGAGACGAAATTGAAGATGACGCCCGCGCTGACCACCCAGGTGCGCTGCCAGATGGGCCGGTTGCGCAGCAAGGCCTCCGGCGGCGGAGGCTCCTCCGCTATCCCTTCGACCGGCTCAGGTTCCTGGTCATCGGCGAAGGCGCAGTAGCCTCCCAGGGGAATCCAGTTGAGGCGGCATTCGGTCTCCCCCCAGCGGAAGCCCACCACCCGGCTGCCGAAGCCGATGGCGAACTGTCTGACCGGGATGTGCAGGGACTTGGCGGCAAGAAAATGACCAGCCTCGTGAATGGCAATCAAAATGCCCAACACGATCACCGTCACCAAAATGCCCGAAAAACTGGCTGCCATAGGGTTATCGATACTCCTGGAGCGATCCCGGCCTTCAGCATAACACGGCCAGCAACAGGTAGGCGGAGGCTTCCCTGATTGCGCGTCGCTTTCCTGGGACTTACCATGCCGCCATGACAAGGTTCAAACCACCCCATGAGTGCTACCCGCCGGCCCCGGACGGTTTGGTCCAGGGGAATCCCGACGGCCCCCCCCTGGTGGTGGTGGTTGGCCCGACCGGGGCGGGCAAGAGCGACCTCGCCCTGCGTCTGGCCGAGGCCCATCGAGGCGCCATCATCTCGGCAGATTCCCGCCAGATTTACGAGGGCTTCGACATCGGGACCGCCACTCCCAGTGCAGCCGAGCGGGCCAGGGTTCCCCACGACATGGTGAGCACGGTCTGCCCCTCGCAGCCTTACACCGTGTCGGACTTTCAGCGCGATGCAGCGGCCGCCGTGGCGGCCCGTCGGGCGGAGGGCTACCTGCCTTTCCTGGTGGGTGGGACGGGCCTTTACGTGCGTGCGCTGCTGGACGGCCTGACGATTCCACCGCAAGCCCCAGACCCCGCTCTGCGAGAACGCCTGGCCGCCCTCCCGGACCCGCACCAGGCGCTGGCAGCGGTCGACCCGGCAGCCGCCCAGCGACTTCACCCCAACGACACCTTCCGGATCGTGCGAGCCCTGGAGGTGTTCCATCTGACCGGCATTCCCATCAGCGCCCAGCAAGCCACCCGGCCTTGCCCCTATCGCGTGTTGATGATCGGGGTCAGCGCGCCGCGTCAGGACCTCTATGAGCGCATCGATGCGCGGGTGACGCGGATGCTGGAGGCCGGCTTTCTGGCGGAAGTGGAAACCCTGGCGGCCCGTTGGGGCTGGGAATTGCCTCTGCTGAACACGCTTGGATATGCGGAAATGAGTGCTTACTTGCAGCACGAACTCGACCTGAATCAGGCGATCGCCACCATGGCCCAACGCACGCGCAACTACGCCAAACGACAGCTGACCTGGTTTCGAGCAGAACGACGCATTCGCTGGCTGGTTCGCAAACCGGAGGACAGCGACGACACCCTCTTCACGACGGCAGAGGGATGGTTACGCGACTGGGCGAGGGCGTGACAGCCCCTCATGACACGGCGGTCAGCGCGGTCTACAATACGAGGCCTCGGAGGAAGGGCAGCCCACGTGACCCTGAGATTCTGGAAATACCAAGGCACCGCCAACGATTTCATCCTGCTCGAAGCGACCTCGGAACTGCAAGCACTGGACTGGGTCGAATGGGCGCCTCGCCTCTGCGATCGCCATCGCGGCGTCGGAGCGGATGGGATTTTGTTGCTGTCATCTGCCGAATCCCCCGAACGGCGCATGCGAGTCATCAACGCGGACGGTTCCGAGCCCGAGATGTGCGGGAATGGCCTGCGTTGCGCCGTGCGCTGGTGGTTCGACCAGGGGTCGCTGCCAAGTGACACGCTGGTCACGGTGCAGACCGGTGCCGGCCCTCGGGAGGCCGTGTGCCAGGGCGATGGCCAGGTGCGCCTGGCGATGGGTCAACCAGGTTGGCGGCGGGCCGACATTCCGATGCTGGGTCCGGCGGCGGAGGAATGCAGGGGGGAGCCCGTGACGCTGGAGGGCCAGACCCTGCCAATGACAGCAGTTTCGATGGGCAATCCGCACGCGGTCCTGCTCGTGCCCGATGCGCAGCTCGTTCCACTCTCTCGCTGGGGCCCCTTGCTGGAGCGTGACCCCCGCTTCCCGCAGCGCACCAACGTCGAGTTCATCAGCGTGATCAACCCGGCAGAGATCCGGATGCAGGTGTGGGAGCGGGGGGTCGGCGCCACGATGGCCTGCGGAACCGGTGCCTGTGCAGCGGCGGTGGTCGTTGCCCGGGAGGGCCTGGTGAATCGACAGGTGGCCGTGCACCTGCCGGGTGGTACACTGCACGTGACGTGGGCGGAGGATGATGCGGTCTGGCTGACAGGCCCCGCCGATCACGTGTTCTCTGGCCAGGTCGACCTGGCAGGATGGGGCGCGCGGCTCACTGAGGCCCGCGTGCTTGGACGCCCCGAGGTTTCCCCTCTCCCTTGAACTGGAGTGTTTCGATGCCCATCTTCAATTTCCAGGTAGACCGCTTGTACCACGTCACCGAAGCGCTCACGCTGCACGGCGACCCCGGCCTGATGGGAGAGCCGTTCACGGTGGAGAGTGGGGCGCGGCTGGTTTACCGTGGCCTGGTCGAGCTGGGCGGCACGGCTCGCCACGTCTTTGACCTGGGCGAAGGACGCAAGGGCTACTCCCGCGACCGCTCCGCCTTGGAAGTCAGCCTGCGTCAGGACCTGGACGCGCTGATGCAGGCCTGACCCGTGCCCAAACCTCAACACCATATTTTCGTCTGTCAAAACGAGCGAGCTGCCGACAACCCGCGCGGCTGCTGCAAGCTTCGCGGCGGGGCCGAGGTGCTGGCCAAGCTCAAGGAAACCATCACCGGGCAAGGCCTGAGAGCCCAGGTAGAATTCGACGGCAGCACTTGTGTCGATACCTGCGCGTGGGGCCCCGTGATGGTGGTGTATCCTGCTGGCACCTGGTACGGCAAGGTCACGCCCGAAGACGTGACCGAGATCGTGGCCGCGGTGGCCGCGGGTCAGGTTGTGACGCGCCTCTTGATTCCGGACGAAGCCATCCGGCGCAGTTGAGGCTGCGTCAGAAAGCCCATTCGTTGAAGAGCTTCTTGCGGAAGTCGGACAACTCGCTGCCGCGAACTTCGACCGTGACCTCGTCCTTCTCATTGAGGAGGTCCACGAGTTTTTCATCCACGGAGCGCAGGCGGGCACTCATCAGTTGCGCAAGATTGAAGACCACCTTGTGTGCCGCCAAAGTGCCCTTGTCGATCTCGGCCATGAAGTCTTCCCGGCGAATCCGATACAACATCACGTCCGAGATGGCTGTTCCGGTGCAGGAGCGGGCCTGGCCGCTCATCAGGCTCATCTCCCCGATCACGCCGGGCGCCTGGATCACCGTGATCACGCGGGCCTCGCCATCGCAATCATTCTTTTTAATTTCCACCGCTCCCGACCAAATGATGTCGAGATAGTTGGCAGCATTCCGTTCCTGGAAGAGCACATCGCCCTTGGCGAAGTTCCGGGGGTTGGCCAACCTGCCGATGGTGTCGACTTCGTCGCGCGCCAGTCCCTTGAAAATGGCGAGGTCATAGAACGCCGTGGGCACCATGGTCATTTCCATCGGATTTCCCTCTTTCTTCATCGAAATATCGGACGTCATTGTCCGAAACAGGGGGTTTCCGGTCCCGGTTCAGGCGATTCCCTGCAAGACCGTGGCCTTTCCAACCCGGCCGATGCCCACCACAAAAGCCGCCGTGCGCATGCTCAGATTCTTTTCGGTGGCCACCTTATACACGGTGTGGAACGCCCGGAACATAATACGTTGCAGTTCCGCGTTTACCTTTTCGAGGTCCCAGCTGAACTGCTGAATGTTCTGCGTCCACTCGAAATAGGATACCGTAACTCCGCCGGCGTTGGCGAGAATGTCCGGTACTACCATGATACCCCGTCGCTCAAAAATCTCATCAGCTTGCGGCGTGGTGGGGGCATTCGCGGCCTCGATGATCAGGCGCGTTTGAACTTCCGCGGCATTTTCTGCGGTCAACACGTGGCCCAACGCCGCCGGCACCAACACGTCACAGGGCAGGGTCAACAAGGCCTCGTTCGAGAGGGCCTGGGCACCAGCAAAGCCTTTGACCGTGCGATGCGTCGCCACGTGGGCCAGGAGCGCAGGGATGTCGAGCCCCTCAGGATTGTAAATGCCGCCATGGACGTCACTGGTGGCGAGGATCTTGCCACCCGCTTCCGCGATCAGGCGGCAGGCGTGGGAGCCCACGTTGCCGAACCCCTGGATCACGAAGGTGGCCCCGGCCAGGGAACGCCCCATCGTCTTGAGCGCTTCCTCCGCGATGTACATCACGCCACGTCCCGTGGCTTCTTCCCGGCCCTCGGAGCCGTGCAGGTCGAGTGGTTTGCCCGTGACGACGGCGGGAGAGTGGCCGTAGAACTTGGAATATTCGTTCATCACGTAAGCCATCACCTGGGCGTTGGTATTCATATCCGGCGCTGGGATGTCTTTCATCGGACCGATGCTCTCATGGATCTGCTCGATGAACTTGCGCGTCAGGCGCTCGATTTCGCGCTCGGAAAGGGTTTGGGTGTCCACCGTGATGCCGCCCTTGCCCCCGCCGAAAGGGATGTCGACGATGGCGGTCTTCCACGTCATCAAGGAGGCCAGCGAGCGCGTCTCATCCAGGTCGACCTGGGGATGGTAGCGAAGTCCCCCTTTGAGCGGCCCACGTGACTTGTTGTGCTGGATGCGGTACCCCGTGAACACCCTGATCTCGCCGCTATCGAGCTCCAGGGGGATGTTGACGGTGATCTCGCGATAAGGGTTCAGCAGCAGGTCCTGAACGCGCTGCCCCAGGTCCATGACCTTCGCGGCTTGCCGGAAATAGTAGTTGGTTTCCTCGAAGCTGCTCATGGGGATCTCTCCTTCTTTGGACGGCGCATCGCGCATTGTAACAGCCGCACGAATGGCGTGCAAAAGCGCGCGCCACGCTGCCAGCGGGCCTTCAAGAGGGCGACTAAAGATTTCTTGCCACTTTTGTCGACGTTTTTCGTCAGGGGACTCGCCAGCCTGTCCAGACTGTGTTACATTTCTTAATGTAGTTTTATTAAGGCATGCCTGGGGGACCCGGCCGAGCGCGGCAAAGGCTCAGACTGCGCGACACCTCCCCATTGAATCAATATATTTCTTAATGAATCTGCGAAACATTTTGTCCCCATCATCGACTAGGAGGTATCCGTCGTGCCCGCAACGCTCATGCCCTCGAAAAAGGCCCCGAAACGCGCGAAACGTAAAAAGGACCGGGAGTTCTTCCAGGCGATCGGTCGCAAAGGAGGTCAGAAAACTCGCGATAAGTACGGATCGGAGTTCTTTGCGACCATCGGAAAGCGGGGTGGCACTGCGCTGAAGGAGGAAAAGGGCATCGAATTCTTCCGGGAAATCGCCCGCATCAGCCGCCAACGTGTGGCCCTGGCCGCCAGCGAGGTCTGAGCTCCCGGTCAGCAGGGGAATACCTGGTCAGGTTTGAGTCACGCGGGGAGAGGGAACGTTGGACACGTGTCCACGGGCCCTCTCCCACGCAAGATCACGTTGCCGCGCTTGCCCAGCCCTCACGTCGCGCGGCCAGCCTTGCACGCCCGCCTGCGGGATGGGCTCTCCCCGGAGCGATGTTTGACCGTCGTCATCGGCGGACCGGGATACGGTAAAAGCACACTAGCCGCGGCCTACGCCCGGGAGAGTGGGCTCCCTTGCGGCTGGTACGGCCTGGATGAGACGGACGGCGACCTCGGCACCTTCCTGAGCACCTTGGTGGCCGCCTTGCGTGTCGACCTCCCAGATCTGGGCGGACGGGCCACCGAGCTGGTCCGTTCGAGCAGCAACCTGGATGCAGCGACGGCCACCGTGGTCGGGCTGCTCGCCGAGGAGCTCGCCGTGCGGGCGGAGGACGGCGGGGTCCTGGTGCTGGACGATGTCCATCACGTGGGCCACTCTGCCGCCATCCAGGAAGCGTTACGGTTACTCGTTCGCGATATTCCCGACCAGTGGCAGTTGCTGTTGACGAGTCGGGAATCCCCGCCCCTGCCGCTCGGCCCATTGCGGGTCAAGCGGCAACTGGTCGAACTGGGGCAGCGCGAGCTGCGCTTTCAGGCGGCCGAAGGGCAAGAGCTTCTGGCAGCCTTTTCCGGGCTGACGCTCTCGCCCACCGAGTCCCTGGCTCTGGCCCATCAAACCGATGGTTGGGTGGCCAGCCTGATCCTGGCGGCTCAGGCGGTCGCGCACGCGGGGAGTGAGGGGGCATCCCTCCTGTTCCGGGAACTCGATCACCCCACCGCCTGGCACGACTACTTGGCCGAGGAAATTCTGCACAAACAGGCCCCTGAAAACCAGGCGTTCATGCTTCAAACCGCCCTGTTGCCGCACGTGGAGGCGGCCGTCTGTCGGGAAGGCCTGGGCTTCGCAGACGCGGCGGATCACATCCGACGTCTGCGCGCCCAACAACTCCTGGTGCCGTTGTCTCCGGGCGAAGCGGGGGGAGCGGAGCTCGACACCCTTGGGCAGGTCTTTCATTACCAGCCCTCCTTTCGCCGCTTCCTGCGGAGCCGCTTGAGCGAAGTTCTCACGCCTGAGGCGCTGGCCCGGCTGGCTCGGCGGGCCGGCGCCCATCTCGCCCAGGCACAACCCGATCTGGCCCTGGAACTGCTGTTGCAGGCCGGCGCCCTCGAAGAGGCGGAACAGATTCTGGTCGACGTGTCGGGGGCCTTGTTGGAAAAGAATCAGCTGGATCGCCTGAAGGGCCTGCTGACGCGTTTTCCCCCGGATTTTCGGGCCCGTTCCGCCGCCTTGTCATTCCTGCATGGCGAGGTGTTGCGTCAGTGGGGCGAATACGACCAGGCCATGGCCTGTTTCGAGCTGGCCGAGCAGCTCGGGGGTGAATCGCCCTGGGCCGCGCGGGCGCTGGTTCATCAGGCCGCCATTCATCTGGGACGCCAGGATCCCCGGGCCGAACAGGTGCTGAGCCTAGGGGCCAGCGCCCTGAACCTCGCCGACCTTCCCAGCCGTGCCTTCTGCGCCAACCTCCAAGGGGCCTTGGCCTTTTCCAACCACGACCTCGGACGCGCGATTACCGAATACCAACACGCCCTTTCGCTCTATCGGCAACTGGAGGACCCCGTCGGGCAAGCCAAGGCCCTCGTCAATCTGGGCCTCTGCTACACCCGTTCGGGCCAGTTCGCCGAGGGCCTCGCCTCTTGCCGGGAGGCGGTCGTTCAGTCCGAACGGGCGGGCCGGATGCCCCCCCCGATGACCCACAACAACATCGCCGCGATCCTCACCTACGAAGGCCACTTCGAAGAAGCCTGGCGGGCGGCCGAGCGGGCCTTGGATCTGGCCCGATTGCTACGCTCGCGGCGAGATATCCTGTATGCCGAGGTAGCCCTGGGCGCGGCGGCCCTGGGCCTGGGGGATGTGCGTCGAGCCGACGGACACTTCGAGGCGGCTCGCGATGGCGCCCTGGCGCTCCAGGACCGTCTGACCGCCGCCAAGGCCTACGCCGCCCGCGCCGAGGTGGCCCTCTACCTCGACCAGCACGCGCGGGCGCAGGGCCTGCTCGACCAGGGCATCGAGCTGATGAGCCTGGGATTGAGCGAGGCCCCGATGCTCGACCTCGCGATCCAGCAACTCGAGTTGTGGCTCGCAGCGGGCCAACCCGAGGCGATCGGGCCGCTGCTACCGACGGTCCGTGCCCATTGCGAACGGCTCGGTTACCGCTACCGGCAGGCGCAAGTGGCCTATTACCACGCCCGCTGGCTGCAGGGACTCGAGCGCACAGAGGAGGCCTCTGCGGCCTGGCAGGAGGCCGATCGCCTGGCGGATGCCTTGGGGTTTTTGCACCTGAAGGAACACGAATCGCGCCACCGCGGAAGTATCTCGTCGCAGCCGAGAGGTCAATCGCTGGCGCCCAAGCCTGCCGGCGAGATCGCCCCATTGATTCGCATCGAGACCTTTGGCGAGATGAGCGTCTCGCTGCAGGGCGAGGTGGTTCCGGCCAAAGCCTGGCGAGGCTTCAAGACCAAGTTGATCCTGGCTTTCCTGCTGGCGCACCCCGACGGCGTCAGCAAGGAAAGCCTGACGGAATTGCTCTATGGTGACCAGGACACCTCCCGCACGGCGGTGCTCGTGTTGCTCTCGCGCTTGCGCTATGCCCTTGAACCGGACCTCGGCCGACACGCGGTCTCACGTTTCATTCAATTTGCCGATGGACGCTATGCCTTCAACCGGGCCTTGCCCGCCCAAGTCGATACCCAGGACTTCCTTTACCACCTGCAACGCGGTCAGGACATCACCCGTTCTCAGGCCGAACGCACGGACGAGCTGAAAGCGGCGATCGCCCTGTATCGAGGCGCCTACCTCGCGGACCTGGAGACGGACAGCCCCTGGCTCACGATCGAGCGAGAACGCTATCGACGCCTCAACCAGGACGCCTTTTCCTCTCTTCTGCAGTTGTATCGGCAGGCGGGTGAGGAGAGCAGCGCACTGCAGACCGTGGAGGCCAACCTGGCCTTTGATCCCTGCTGTGAATCGGCCCACCAGACCAAGTTGCTACTTCTGGCGCGCGCGGGCCAGCGAGAGCAGGCGCTGCGCCACTATCAGGTCATGTGTCAGGTATTTCAGCGTGAACTGGGCCTGCAGCCGTCGCGGGAAACCCAGGCCCTGCATCAGGCGATCGCCCGGGGAGAGGCGATCGCCGCGTTTCCTGGCTGAGCGATCGCCCTGCGCGCCAGCCGTGCCAGCGGTTCCGCCTCCCAGGCGACCTGGGCCCGAACCAGCCCTCCCGCAGGCTGATTCCGGTCGTGAAAGTGATGTCATCGCGCGTGTCATCATCTTGGCGTAGCATGAAGAGCGAGGTGAACGCTGATGCCATTGCTCCTTCTGCCCCGATCGGTTTCTCGCCGCAGCTTGCCCCTGGTGGTCCTGGCGTGGCTCACGGGATGTCACGGGCTGACGCCGGGGATCGGGGGGCCTGCCACGGTGGCATCCGAGGCGTCGCCCAAACCAACGTCGGTCGGGTCCGTTACCGGCGAGTCCCGCCCTGCGCAACCCTCGTCGCAGCCGACGCTGGCCCCCACGCAGTCTCCCCGGCCCCCATCACCCCCCCCCACCGCCGTGGCGGAAGCAGATGAGGTGCTGGAACTGGATTCTGCGCTACCCGACGCCGCCTTGGATTCGGATCTGTCGGACGATGAGAATGCAGCCGTCGCCAAATTACTGGATTCTGACCTCCTGGCGGGCTACCTCAGCACCACCCTGATTCACGACGGAGGCGTCGTGCTGTTCCGCACCCTGGCCCTCCCCCAAGTCGCGGCCCGAACGGCGCTCAAGGAGGCCCGAAAGCCAGACCGTGCCAAGCCCGAACGTCGGGCGTTGGAGAAGAAGGGCGGACGCGACCTGCGCCTCCGCCAGGTCTGTGAAAACGCGACCCGCTGCGCGCCGGGACAACGTGCCGTCGACGCCACGGTGCAGGTCCGCCAGATCGCCACGGTTGAGGTACCCGACGAGGGGGGGCGCAACAAAAAAATCCGCTACAGCGAACTCTATCGCCGGGAGGCGCGCTTTCGCCCGGTCGACCGCTCGCTGGTGCTGGAAGCCGTGTCTCCCTTCAGCCTGCAGACCACCAAAGCCCCTGGGCGCCTGGCCCTGCGATCGCTCACCCTGGCCGATCAAAACGGCCTCTCGGTCTTCAACTGGCTGGCGAATTCCCCTCTGATGCCGCTTGCCAAGCTCCCAAGCCTGAGCATCGGAACCCGCTTGCGCGTGACCGTGCAGTTACCGGCGGGTCTGCCGGCCTCGGTCGAGGCCTATGCCGGCTTCCCGGGCGTTCACTGGCAAAAGCGGGTGCCCCTGACCCTGATTGACAGCGCTGACGGGCTCACCTTCAGCGGGGACACCGAGGTCCTGGGTAGTCCTGGCAACAGCCATCTGGTGATCGAAACCCTGACGCCGGACGCCTTGGCAGGTAAGGGAGGATATCGCTCGAACCTGATGGGATTCAGCGCGGTGTTGCGCTGAGCGCACGCCCCGATTCAGCTTGCTGGCGTCGGTAAGCCAGGATCGTGCCGAGAAAGGCGTTCCCGTAACGCGCGAGCTTCTCGGGACCAATACCCCTCACGGTGAGCATGGCCTCAAGCGACACCGGCGAAGCCTGGGCGAGCTCCCGCAGGGTCTCGTTCGTGAAGATTTTGTAATGCTCGACGGCGTGCTCTGTGGCCAGCTGGGAACGCAGGCCGGATAGCAGGTGATACAGATCCCCCACCTCCGCGTGGCCCTCCGCCAGCTCGCGTCGACGTGACACCGGGCCACGCGAGCGCGAGGACGGCGAGCCATCGGCTGCCTGCATGTTGGCGTCCAGTTTGCCCGAACAGGCATCGCAACGGCCACACGCGCCCCGAATGGTCTCGCCAAAATATTCCAGGATGACATTGCGCCGACAACGCGTGGCGTAGGCGAATGCCACCACGCGTTCCAGACGCTCCATCTCCCGTTGTTGCTTGGAGACGATGTAGGAGGCGTCCAGCCGAGACAGGGGACGTTCCACGCGTTCCACGAGCCGAATGCCCCGCGTGCGTGCCGAGGGTTGATACGCGATCACGCCCTTCTGACGCAATGCCAGGAGGGCGTGATGAAGCGCTTCGCGGGTTTCATCCAGCTCCCGGGAGAAGGTCGCCAGGTCAAGCGACAGGCCGCTGGCGTGGCCCGGTTTCGCCAGCAGGGCTGCCAGGACGCGTTGCTGTACCAGGCTGCGAGAGGCCGGCAAGCCAGGTCGCAGCACCTGTATTTCCGAAACGGCCGTCCCTCGAGCCTGGCGTTCGATCAAGCCCGCCCGCTCCAGCCACGTCAGGGCCGTGCCGATCGCCATGTCGTGGGCCCGGATGGGCAGCAGCCGATTGATGGCTTCATGGCTCAGGAAGATCAAGGGCTCGTCGCGATCGCGCAGCACACGATAGACCCCCTCGACGATCGCCAGGCTCGGGCAGGCCCCTTCGATAAAGAACTCCTGCAAGTAACGGTCCGCCGGACTGAAGAGCAAGACGCAATAGGCGGGCCGCCCATCGCGTCCGGCGCGCCCCGCCTCCTGGTAATAAGCTTCGAGGGTGCCGGGCAGGTCGTAGTGAACCACCAGTCGCACATCGGGCTTGTCGATGCCCATGCCGAAGGCATTGGTCGCCACCACGAGACGGGCCGCGTCCGCCATGAAGGCGTCCTGGGCCTGAGCCCGAGCGTCATCATCCAGGCCGGCGTGATAAGCCACGGCCGCGAGGCCTTGGGCACACAGGTGCTCGGACACCATTTCGACGTGTTTGCGCGTGGCTGCATACACGATACCCGGGCCTTGAACGTGGTGAAGGACCTCCAGCAGCTTTTCCAGCTTGGCCTCGTCCGAGGGCGTGTGGCGAACCACATAGCGCAGGTTGGGACGGTCGAAACCGGACACGACGACGTGAGGGTCCCGCAGGCCCAGCTGCTTCACGATGTCCTCACGGACTTCAGGAGTGGCGGTGGCGGTCGTGGCAAGCACCAGGGGCTGGCCACAGTGCGCCAGGGCCGCGCGCAACTTCAGGTAATCTGGCCTGAAGTCATGTCCCCACTGCGACAGGCAGTGAGCTTCATCGACCGCGAACAGAGAAACCTCGACCTCGCGCAAGGCGTCCACAAAGGCCGTCTGGCGAAAGCGCTCGGGCGCGACGTAGACAATCCGATATGCGCCGCGGCGAAGTCCCTCCAGGCGTTCAGTCTGCAAATCGCGGTCCAGCGTGCTGTTGATGTAGGTCGCGGCGATGCCGCGTGCTCGCAGCGCGTCGACCTGATCCTTCATCAAGGCGATCAGCGGCGAAACCACCAAGGTCAGGCCTGGAAGCATCAGGGCTGGCAGTTGATAACAGAGGGACTTGCCCCGCCCGGTGGGCATCACCGCCAGCGCGGAATGCCCGGCCAACAAGGCGGCAATCACCTCTCGCTGGCCCTCGCGAAAGGCGTCCAGTCCGAAATGGGAGCCCAGCACCTGCTCGGCTTCAGGGGGGAGTTCGAACGACGTCATGGCCGCCTTGAGAATGTGCCGTCAACAGGCGGCTGATTGTAACGCGCCCCTCCCAAATTCACCAGCGTTGCTGATTTCCCGCTCAACACTGGGGTCACGGAGACGAGCGTCGCCCGGTGGAGGGCGTGCGGTCGATCACCACCCCTGCCTGGGACGTTTCGGCTGCTTCCTGCTCGATGGAGGCCTCCGCATCGTCCAGTCGCGACCCGGCCGCGGTGAACACCAAGGTCTGCTTCTCCTTCGGCGCCAGGGTGACGGCGCGCGTCTGGATCACGCCGGTCGGGTCGCCAGAATCAAGAAAGCGAACCCGAACGCGCCCCGTCAGGGTCCGCTCTCCCGCGTTGACCACTTCGACTTTCGCCACGACCTTCTCTCCACGCAGGCGTCCCAGCCAGGTCGGCTCCTTCACATCCAGCACCCAGGCCGAAAGTCCCGCTGGCGGTTGGGGAGGGTCGACCACCGGGTTCGAAGCCGCCCCTGGACGAGGGCTGGCCGCCGCGCGGAGGGTGGCATCATCTCCGTAAGCCGCACCGAAATCGCCGTAAGAGCCCGCGGTCGCGGGCGTGCGATTGGCAGCGGGGTCGACGTCACGTCCGGCGGGCGCCAGGGCAGAGGCGTCCATCTCATCCTCGTCAGCAGAGCGAGCGGTCACGGCGGATTGGTAATCTCCCGAGAGGCCGCCGTAGGCCGACGAAGCAGGGCCTTCGCCCGCCCCGTAGCCAGCCTCATCGCCGTAGGCGCCGCCGGCATAGGCATCGCCGTAGGCGCCGCCGGCATAGGCATCCCCGTAGGGCATAGCGGTTCCGCAGCCTGCGACAGCCATAGCCACTCCCAATGCCAAGAACCAGCGCATCCTGTTGCCCCACACGCGGGAGACCCTCCCCAAACTGAACCCGTCGGGATCTATATAGCTTCATCCTTGCTTCATCTTACGTGAAGATGCCCCACGGGCCCTGCCCTGGCAACTTGACACACCCTTAAGCCCAGGTTATCCTTAATTTAATATTTTTGGGTTCTGTGGAGGATAACCGACGCCCCGTCCGGGGTCGAAACCATCACGCCCTGTCGATTCAATCGCCTCACGGCGTCCATTCAAGGATAGACAGATGCGCCATTCACTGCTTTCATTCCTCGCCCTCTCCACGCTTGCCCTCGGGGCCTGCGCACCATCGGTCGGCCAACCGCTCGCCGTCGCCACTTCTGCGTCCCTGCGCAGCGCGTCGCTGACAGACGAAGGCAGCCTCGTCTTCGACAAGACCGTCGTCTACCGAACCGTCGAGGTCTTGGGCGTGGGGGCCACCTATCAAAGCAAACTCGATGCCCAAGGCATCAAGACCGTCAACCAGCTGCTGTTGGCAGGGACCACGCCCAGCGCCCGTCGCCGGCTGGCCGAAGCCACCGGAATCAGCCCGAAGCTGGTCCTGCGCTGGATCAACCACGCAGACCTGATGCGCGTGACGGGATGCGGCCCCGAGTACGCCCGCCTGCTCGAACTGGCTGGTGTCGATACCGTGCTGGAACTGGCACGTCGCAACTCGGTCTCCCTGGCTGCACGCCTCGCTTCCGCCAATGACCTCGGGGCAGGCAAGCGTTGCGTCCATCGCTTGCCCAACGTGACCACCACGACCCGCTGGGTCGACAACGCCCAGCGGTTCGTCCGGCTGGTGACCTACTGACAGCAAGGTTGCCAACCCACCGCGCCCACGCCGGAGAGACCACTCTCCGGCGTTTTTTCATGCGCCCCTCTCCAAGCGGACGCCACGGGGTGCCTCGTCAGCCGGAAGGGTTCAGACCAGCGCGACGAGACTGGAAGGGCTCCGCTGTCCGTCGCATTCGAGACGGTGTCCGGCTTAGAATCGCGACTGGCTCCGAAGGTCGGCCCTGCCCCTGCGACGGCAAGGCGCCCTCGGTCCGTACATCCAGGAGGAGCAAGTAGCATGAGCGTCTCCAAAGCCAAAAAGTCGGAATCCAGGTCCGCGCGAACCTCCGGTCAGGCAGGTCAGGCCAGAGTCAGAAGCAGGGGTGCAGGCGCGCGAGTCAAGGACCTCATGACTCGCCATGTGGTGGCCGTGACCCCGGCGACCCTGCTACCGGAAGCCGCGCGCATCCTGAAGCAGGAAGACATCGGGGTCTTGCCGATCGTGGAACCCGACGGCAGTCTGCGCGGGATCCTGACGGACCGGGACATCACCGTGCGGGCGGTGGCCGAGGGCTCGGACGTGCGCCACGTGACAGCGGGGGAAGTCTGTACCCACGAACCAGTGCTCACCGTATTTCCAGAGACTTCGTTAAGCGAGGCCGAAGCCGTGATGCGTCGGCACCGGGTGCGTCGCTTGCCAATCGTCTCGGACGAGCGACAACTGGTCGGCATGCTCTCCCTGGCGGACATCATTCAACACGCTGACGCCGACAGCTGGCAGGGCGTGTTGCTGGAAGTCAGCCGGCCAGGCGGGGAACACACCCAACGTTTCGAGGGGGAAAGTGCAGCTTTACCCTGAACGCAAAGACGGGGCCCATCCTGAGATGGGCCCCGCACAGGCAGGAGAGGACGGCTCAGTCGGTCTGCACCGACGAGGACGCGTCAACCCCGGTCAGTAGCGGTAGTGGCTCGGCTTGTACGGCCCATCGACCGGCAAGCCCAGATAGTCCGCCTGATCGTGGGTCAGACGGGTCAGCTTCACGCCCAGCTTCTCCAGGTGAAGGCGGGCCACCTCCTCGTCCAGTTTCTTGGGCAACACGTGGACGCCCAGCGGGTAGCTGTCCTTCCAAAGGGAAATCTGGGCCAGCACCTGGTTCGTGAACGAGGTGCTCATCACGAACGAGGGGTGTCCCGTCGCGCAGCCGAGGTTGACCAGGCGACCAGATGCCAACACAATCACGCCGCGACCGTTGTCGAGGGTGTAGCGGTCCACTTGCGGCTTGACCGTATCCTTCTTGGCGTTGGCTTCCAGCCAGGCGATGTCGATCTCACAGTCGAAGTGACCGATGTTGCAGATGATCGCGTCGTCCTTCATCACTTGCAGGTGCTCGGGCCGGATGATGCCGTGGCAGCCCGTTGCCGTGACGAAAATGTCGGCCACGGGGGCCGCGTCTTCCATCGTGACCACTTCGAAGCCTTCCATCGCCGCCTGGAGGGCACAAATCGGGTCGATTTCCGTCACCAGCACCCGAGCCCCGAAGCCACGCATCGACTGAGCAGAGCCCTTGCCGACGTCGCCGTAGCCGGCCACCACGACCACCTTACCCGCCACCATGACGTCAGTGGCGCGCTTGATGCCGTCGGCCAAAGATTCCCGGCAACCGTAAAGGTTGTCGAACTTCGACTTGGTCACGGAGTCATTGACGTTGATGGCCGGAACCTTGAGTTCGTTGCGCTCCATCATCTGGTAGAGACGGTGCACGCCCGTGGTGGTCTCCTCCGAAATGCCCTTCACTTCGGCCAGCAGGTCTGGATGCTTCTCATGCACCACCAGGGTCAGGTCGCCGCCGTCATCGAGAATCATGTTGAGGCCACGCCCATCCGGCCAGCGCAGCGTCTGGTCGATGCACCACCAGTACTCTTCCTCGGTCTCGCCCTTCCAGGCGAACACGGGCACGCCGGCAGCCGCCATGGCCGCCGCGGCATGGTCCTGAGTGGAGAAAATATTGCAGCTGGACCAGCGCACCTCGGCGCCCAGGTCGATCAGCGTTTCAATCAGCACGGCGGTTTGAATCGTCATGTGCAACGAGCCCGCGATGCGGGCCCCGGCGAGAGGCTTTTGTCCCTTGTAGCGCTCCCGCAGCGCCATCAAACCGGGCATTTCCTTCTCCGCAATGCGGATTTCCTTGCGGCCCCAATCGGCGAGGGAAATGTCTGCAACTTTGTAGTCGTGCTGTTTCACTGTCATCGTGGTCACGATCGGCTCCTAAACAAACAGGCGTGAATCCTGGCCCGCCACCACGTGGTGACGGCAACGCTTCATTATCTCTGATCCAGCACGGCCACGCCAGGTCAGCCCGCACATCCTCGCGCCGAGGTCAGGGGACCCGGGCCACCCATCTCCCCACGCGCCAGGCCCCCAGGGCGCCGGCCGCCAGATTGGGCAGCCAGGCCGCGAACCAGGGCGCGAGCCAGCCCAGTTGTCCCCCAGCCATGCCCAGGAACATCAGCACGTAGTAAGCGAAAATCAGCAGGATGCTGATGCCCAACCCCATCGTGGCTCCTGCCGGGCTGGGGCGAATGCCCACGCCGGCCCCCAGCAGCGCGAAAACCAGGGCGGCACAGGGAATGGCCAGGCGTTGGTGGCGAAGCACGTCCAACTCTCCCAGTTCGCGTTCACCGACGCCCGCTCGCCGCAGACGGGCGGTATGCTCGGCCAGTTCCCGAGCGTTCATCTCGAGCGGCTGTCGGTTCTCCAACGCCATCGCAAGCAGATCCGTGCCGAGTTCCACCTGCTGTTCGGTGAAGCGCAACGTGTAGCGGAACTCGCCCAGGGCATCCACCTGATGCACCACCCCCTGCTGGAAGCGCCAGCCAGCCGCAAGGGGCTCGGCGACTTGTGCTTGAACGATTCGGACCAGACGACCCGCCTCGAATTCCTGCAAGACCACGTCGGCCATGGCCCGTCCATCGAAGCGGCGAGCGTAGAAATAGCGTTTGAGCTGTCCCCCCTCTCGCTCGGGGAAGAAGAGGTGCTCTTGCGCCCGGGGCAGTGGGCTGCGGTGGGTGGCCGCCAGCAATAAGCCCTTGGCTTGCCAGGCAGCAACGGGCACCACGCCCTCGTTCAGGGCGATCGTCGCCACCGCGACGACGAGGGCGAATGAGAGCGCCGGTCTCAGCAGTCGCCAGGGCGAGAGGCCCAGCCCACGCCAGGCAGTCAATTCTCCGTCACCAGCCAGACGACCGTAAGCCAGCAAGCTGGCCAGCAAGGTCGACATCGGAAACGTGTAAAAAGCCGTTTCGGGAAGACGCAGCAGGACGATCTCGAGCACCTGCCAGCCCGCAACCCCGTGGCGAACCACCTCCGTGACCAGGGGGAAGAGCACCGTCGAGGAAAGCAGAATCCCCGTGAATGCGGCCACTCCCAGCAAAAAGGGAGCCGCCAGTTCAAGCAAAAGACTGCGTTCCAGAAGCGTCACGTGGGCGCGTGACCCCCCGCCAGTTCCCGGCCGCTCACATCCGAAACTCTTCGCCCAGATAGTGACGGCGGGCAATCTCGCTCGAGGCGATCTCCTCGGGGGTGCCGGATACCACCACCTCCCCGTTGCTGAGAATGTGAGCGTAATCAACGACCCCCAGGGTTTCCCGCACGTTGTGGTCCGTGATCAGGATGCCCAGGTTCTTCTCTTTGAGACGTCGGATCATCTTTTGCAATTCAGCCACGGTCAGCGGGTCGATGGCGCTGAAAGGCTCATCCAGCAGCAGGAAACTCGGGTTGGCGGCCATGGCGCGCGCGATCTCGACCCGTCTCCGTTCACCGCCACTGAGCTGGGACCCCTTGTTGCGGGCCACCTTGGTCAGGTTGAATTCCTCCAGCAAAGCCGGGAGGCGCGCCTTCTGCTCAGCCTTGGGCACTCCCTTGAATTGCCAGACCGCGATGATGTTCTCCTCGACGGTCAACTTCCGAAAGACGCTGGGCTCCTGGGCCAGGTAACCGATGCCCTTGCGGGCGCGTAAATGCATCGGCAGGTGGCTGATGGGCTCCCCGTCCAGCAACACATCCCCGCCGTTGGGCTTGACGAGGCCCACCACCATGTAAAAGGTGGTTGTCTTGCCCGCGCCATTGGGCCCGAGCAAGCCGACGATCTGGCCGCGGTTCACCGTGATCGAGACGCCGTTGACGACCTGTCGCGAGCGGTAAGACTTTTTTAGATTGTCCGTGACGATGGCCATCTCTTGGTCCTGCCTGTCAGAGGCTCAGCCCGACTCCAGGTACGCCTGCCGGAAGACGGAGTTGGGTGCGCGTCGAGCCCTCGGCGAACATTCGCCGCTCCCGAACATGATACGTGATGCGCTGCGCCCTGAACGAATCGGGGCCCCGCCGGGCTTCCACCTGGCCCGAAAACACCACTTTCAGAATCTGGTCCTGCGCCGGGGCTGCCGTCAGAATGGCTGATTCACACCGCACCGTCAGGTCCGCCAAGGCGATCCGGACCCGCCCACGGACCTGATAGGTCCGCTTCTGGGCGTCATAGCTGATGCTGTCGGCCTCCAGGCGCAAGGTCTGTCCCATCGCTTCCTCGCCGCCGCGGGTGGGTAGAGCCGAGGGCGCTGCCCCCCAGGCCTCCGGGGCGATCGCCCAGAGGCACGCGGCCGTCGCGAACAAGCAGCGTCCGAGCAGCGTCACGGGCATCTCCGAGAAGGCCTCGCAACCTGATCGAGCGCAAAGTGTCCCCTGACATGGCCGCTCAGCGACACCCGCATCAGCGCGCCATCAGCCCGCAGAGCCTGACCTACCAGGCTGTGAGGCCCCTGCCAGAATCGAAGGCGCCCAGCCGCCCGCCACCCATCGCCCGCCGGGCTCCAACTGGCGTGTTCCGCCTCCAGCCCTTTGCTGGCATCCTGGGTTTGCACGCGCACACCGCCCATCAGGCGGATGGTCTCTCCCCGGCGTTCCGCCTCTCGGGCTGTGCCCCAAGCGATGACGCCTCCGGCACCGTAGAACTCGGCACGAACCCCCTCCAGTCGCAGACGAGCCCCTGCCTCGCCCCCAGTGGCGCGCTCCGCCCGAACCCGCCACAGGGGTCGGCCGGCATGGTTCTCCACGGCTTCCAATCCACGCCAGGACAGCCCAGGGGAAGCTTTCCCTGCGGCTCCGGCGGTCGTGGCCCCCGGGGCCGGCACCGGCTGGCGGCAGCCTGAGGCCAACAGCCAGCTGACCAGCAACGCCCCCATCAGAAGGGCTTCAAAGAAGGTCGCCGAGGCGCTCGGCATAGGCCTCGCCGTAAGTCACGTAATGGGCCGCACTTTCGCGGATGCGCGCCACCTCTTGCTCGGAGATGGTCCGGGCCACCTTGGCGGGTACCCCCATCAACAGCACGTGGGGGGGAAATTGCTTGCCCTCCGGCACGAGGGCGCCAGCCGCCACGATGGAACCCGGCCCGATGTGCGCCCCGTTCAGCAGAATCGCGCCAATCCCGATCAGGCTGCCGTCGTCGATACGGGCCCCGTGAACCACCGCGCGATGACCGATGGTGACGTCTTCACCAATGTGCACTGGAAAACCTTCATCCACGTGCACAACAGCCCCATCCTGGACGTTGGAGCGCGCGCCGATCACGACCTCGGCTTGCTCCGCGCGAACCACGGCGCCGAACCAGACGCTCGCCTGCGCCCCGATCCGAACCCGTCCCAACACGGTGGCATTCGGGGCCACGAAGGCGGTCTCGTCGATGACGACCGAATCTCGAAGCTGAAAGCTGTCTGCCATGATCGGGATGTTAACACATTTGACTTTCCTGAAAGCCCCCCGGATCATTGCAGCGTCGCGACTGTCGTACACGCCGGGAGGGTCCTTGCGCCATGATTTCCAGGGATGATGTGGTCCACATTGCCAAACTGGCACGACTGACACTGAGCGAAGCCGAACTGGACAGTCAAACCGAGCAACTCGGGCGAATCGTGGATTTCTTCAATGCGCTCGATCGCGTCGACACCGCTGGCGTGGCGCTCACCTCGCACCCCCTCCCGGTGGAGAATGCGGCTCGGCCCGATGTGAGAGGGGCGTCCCTGGAGTTGGACGCTTTGCTGGCCGGCGCCCCCCAGCGTGAGGGCGATTATTTCCGCGTCCCGAGGATTCTGGACAACGCCTGAGCCTGCCGTGCTTGCAGAGGCGCGCTGTTCGGGCGTGCCGCATCAGCCCCCCTTCAAAGCGTTTGGTTCCCATGTCTGGCGACAAATAGGGTATGGTAACGAGGGAACATTGCGAGGTAGGTGGCGCATTCCATGGCTCAGGCCGATTCTCCGACAGGCCCTGAACAGCGGTTTGCCGGACTGATTTTTGTTTCCGTGGCCACAATTGGCCTGCTGGGCGCTGGCTGGTCTCTGCTGGCGGAGGCGGGGCTGGTGGCCTGGCTGGAAGCCTGGAGCGCCGGAAAAGACTGGGTAGCAGCCACCCGTGGCTCACTGCTGGCCAACCCGACCTTCTACTTGCTGCTCGTGCTGGGCCTGATGGCGGAGGTCACCCACATCCCCTTGCCCCGGGGAGGTCGGATGACGGCCGGGTTCCTGATCAACTTCGCCGCGTTGTTGATGTTGGGTTTGAATGCCGCGATCGCCGTCCTCTCGGTTGTCAGCCTGCTGACGGCCTTGATTCCACCGCGGCGCCGGCTCGGCTTGGCGGCCTTTCAGATTGGACAACTCACACTCGCTTACCTGGCGGCCCATACCGCACTCACCTATGGCCACGTCTACATCTACGGCTATCCTGGGGCCGATGACAACGTATATGTGGCCCGAGCCGTGGTGGCCTACCTCACGACCCATTTCCTGATCGTCGATGGATACCTGGCGCTGCAG
Organism: Candidatus Sericytochromatia bacterium; assembly: GCA_035285325.1. Taxonomy (NCBI): domain Bacteria; kingdom Bacillati; class Candidatus Sericytochromatia; species Candidatus Sericytochromatia bacterium. The sequence continues at coordinate 82,296 of JAYKJB010000001.1, read as the reverse complement.
CGGGGCGTGTCACCCCTGAAAATACTGTGGGACGAGGATCGCACCGAAATCTTCGTGACCATCGCCATGGCCCCGATGGCCTTGCTGATGGCCTACATGCACCGCGAGCAGGGCTGGTGGGGCGCGAGCCTGGTGCTATTGCCCATGTTCACGACCGCCTACGGGGTGCGGCTCTATATTCAGGTCAAGCGTTCGGAGGAGGCCCTGGCGGAATTCAACCGGCAGCTCACCATCCTCCAGCAAGTGGCAACCCGCATCTCAAGCCAGATCGACCTGGAACAGACGCTGGCGCTGATCGCGCATGAAATGCGCCGCGTGATCCGGTACGACGACTGTCAGATTTTTCTGCTCGACCCCGGCCAATCGACCTTGGTCAAGCACGTGCAGGCCTCGCCTCAAGCCTCAGCGTCGCCACTGACGCTGCCTCTCGGCCACGGCCTGATCGGTCAAGTGGCACGCGACCGCCGGGCAGCCCGCATTGACGATCTTCAACGCGATGCGATGGATGTGGGGGTGCTGGCCGGGTTCCGTTCCCTGCTGGCCGTTCCAGTGGCCACCGACCAGGAAGTCCTGGGCGTGATTGCCTTGTTGAATACGGCCCCTCACGCCTTCGACGCGGTGGCCGAGAAGCTCCTGAGCATCCTGGCCTCCCAGGCAGCGGTGGCCATCAAGAATGCTCAACTTTACCGGGCCACCCAGCAACTGGCCATCACGGACGGCTTGACCAAGATATACAACCGACGCTATTTCGAAGAGCAACTGAACGCGGAACTGGCGCGCGCGAAGCGCTACAAGCACACGACCTCGCTGGTCGTGCTCGACGTGGACCACTTCAAAAAATTCAACGATGCCCACGGGCACCTGCTGGGCGACCAGGTGCTCCAGGGCGTGGCCCGCATCCTCCTCAAGAGTGTGAGAGAGACCGATGTGGTGGCGCGATATGGTGGCGAGGAGTTTGTCGTCGTCCTGCCGGAAACACCGGCCGATGCGGCGTTGGAGGTCGCAGAACGGATCCGTCGCAACATCAAGTCCCACCCCTTCTGGGGGCGTGGGCAAACCCCGCTCCAGGTGACGGCCAGTCTGGGCCTGGCGGCGGATGTGTTGAGCCTGCTGCCCGCTCAAGCCCTGTTCGAGCAGGCGGACAAGGCGCTGTATCAGGCCAAGAGCGAGGGCCGGGACCGGGTGTGTCGCGTGGTCTGTGCGCCTGACGAGGCGCCGGCCATCACCACTTCCCGCAAGGACGCAGCCAAGGAACCGACCCTCCGTCGGCAGATGCGCTCAGCCATGCAGATGTCTGTCGAGGATTGGTCTCGCTACCTCCAAGGCCACTTCCCGCAAGTCATCCAGGACTGGTGGAAAGAGGACCACGTGGAGACGGCTCTCAAGGGTGGCGAAAAGGCCTGGAGCGGATTGGCTCACACCTTCGCCACCAAATTGGTGGCCAAGCTCACGAGCAATGAAGACGAACGCAACGGATGGCTGGAGCGATTTCAGGAATTCACCGTCTACCCGGAGGTTCGGGCGGAGTTGGATCGTTTGATCTGTCAGGGGACCTCTCTCCTTCAACTGGAACACGCCGTGCTGGCGCTGCACACCCGGTCGCAATCGCTGGTCCGGGGGGCGCCTTTCTCCCTGGAGGAGCGTATGACGGTGAGTTTGGTCCAGGAACGACTGTTCCAGGTGTTGCAACTGATGGTGGCGCAGGCGTGGCAAGACCAGCTGGCGTCCGCCCACGAGCAGGCCGCAGGGCTCGCCAGTGCGGCGGGTTCAGAAGGTCCGTCACCATGAGCGCCCGCGGCTCGGCGTGTCTCGTTTTGGCCAGCTTTCTGATGACCCTCGGCCACAGCCACCAGGCCAGCGCCGACGGCCAATCTCCCGGCCAGGCCACAGCCGCCGCGCTGGCTGCGGCCGTCGAGCGCCCGCTGACCAGTGAGCGCACGCCGGAAGGCTATCGCATCGTGATGATGCCCGATGCGAACTTGGGACCGACGCATTGGGACCTTTGGGTGGCCCTGGAGCCACCGGAAGAAAACAGCGAGGAGCCTGACTTGCCGATGGCCCTGGCAGACCTGCTTGCCCAATCCTTTCGCGAGGGCGACGCCTCGCCGCCCGACCCCATCGAGGTCCGTCCGGGCCACATCCGATTGCGTCGAAACAGTGAGGGGCCGACGACGGTCGATGCCCTGCGCGCAACACTCAATCGGGTGCGACGCACGGAAGGGGACGCCTGGACGGCAAGACTCGAAGGCGAACCCAAGCCACCTGTGGCCACCTCCACGCTCGCCGATTACCTGTCGCAGCGATTGCCCCCGGAGGCGTTCACCCTGGTCGTGAGTTCCAAGCGCCCCACGCAGCTGAACTCGGCTTCACGGCAACCTCAGTCTGTTCAGGCCTCTCCCAAGTCGGGCGGGACCGCCCGTCGCTGGCTGCGTGGACCAGCCCCTGGTGCGTGGAAAGAGCAAGCCGCCCTGGAATTGGCCGCTGAAGTCCTGCGAACCCGGACCCCCGCACACCTGGGCGTGCCACGGTTCGAACGGCGTCGGGGGGGCACGGCGCTGGTGTGGGATGGCTTGCCAGCGGCCAGTCCCGTGGCCAGTGCAAGCGCGGCCGAAACCGCCTGCCAACACCTGACGGAGGCCATGCGGTCCGACCTGATCACGTTGGAGGAGCTGTCGGCCGCCCAGACACGTGTCCTGACCCGCTGGCGATCGCCGGACACCACCATTTCAGCCGACGTCTGGGCCCTGGGATATGGCGCCGCCATTGCCGGGGATCTCAACTGGCACGCTCACTACGGAGAAGCCCTTCGGCAGGTGGGCCGGGAGGATATTCAGGCCCTCTGCCAGGGCTGTGAACCGCTGGCGTCCCCCTGAGGGCAGTCCCCTGATGGGGGCCTGGGAACCGCCGTCGTCACGGCCAGCCAGACTTCCCGGGCCCCGTGGTCCCGCAGGGCTCGGGCGCAGGCTTCCGCCGTGGCGCCCGTCGTGAGCACGTCATCCAGCAGAAGCAGGCGCTTCCCACGGCAGTCATCCACCACCTGAAACGCGCCATCGATCGCCGCTCGTCGTGCCCGTGGCCCAAGGGGATGCAGCAGCGGCGTGGCGAGGACACGGCGCAAGCTTCGTCGACACGGCATCCGATAACGGTGGGCGAGCGCGTGCCCCAGTTCCCAAGCGTGGTCCAGCGGACGCTGCAGGAGGCGCTCCCGATGGGCCGGCACAGGGACGACCCAGTCCAACGGGTGGGGCCAGGGGGGCGAGGCCGGAAAGGCCTCCACCAGAGGCCCGATAGCCGCTCGTTCGCCCCGGTACTTGAGGGCGCGGACCAGCACCCGCGGTGCCGCACCGTAGGTGGCCCCGACCAGCACGCCGGTAATACCGGCCGGCACCTCCCAACGAGGAGGCGCGGGAGGGCTGAATCGGCACCGCTGACACAGCACGTCGTCCTGATGGCGCTGACAGACCAGGCAAGGCCGCCGGTAGAGCAGGCGCAACACGCCCGCCAGCCAATCCATCGCTGGCATTCCGAATCAGCTCCCCCTGCGCGCCCAGAGCGCCGGCAAGGTCGCCGTGAAGGCCCCGGCGGAGTCGATCAAGACATCCGTCAGGGCTCCGACCCGGGAAGGAACCAAGGTCTGATGCCATTCATCCGTGACGGCATAAGCCACGGTATAGAGCAGCGCTTGAAGCACACGCCGGGGCTGCTCCTCCAGTGCGTGCAGGAACAGGGCCGACAGGACCAGATACTCGCTGAAATGCGCCAGCTTGCGCAGACCCAGATGCAGGACACCCCCACCCGGTGGAGCGGGTTCCAGCCCGAGGGCCGAGGCCAGAAAGTTCAGCAGCCACTCGCTCTGCGCCCCCGAAGCGCTCTGGGAGGACATCCAAAAAATCAGGCCCATCCACGCGACGACGATCGCCCAGCGCAGGGGATGGCGCGGCCAGGTCCACATCAAAACGGGGTTCCTCTGCCTTTCCGAACCACACTCTCATCCCGCAGGAGTTGAAATCGACGGTCAGATGAGAACGAGGCCCACGGTGCTGCACCAGTCCGCCAAGGACGGCTACCGCAGCGTAACACACAAGCCCGCCGGCAGGTCTCAAAAGCGCCGGTGTCTGCGAGCCGTCACGCGTGATGAGACCTCCGATCGGGTTCTCTTGCGGTGTTTCGGCATCAGCTGGTACGATAAATGCCACTCGGTCTGGTTCCATCCGGCCGCCGTCTTCCCAGTGGTGGTCCACCACGCGCCGCCACGCCCCGGTCATCGGCCCACAAGACCTGCACGATGGCCCCCAAGCAAAACTCAGGACAAGGGACCTCTCGAAACATGCCTCAAGTGGATGACACCCTCGAATTTGGACACATCGATTACGAATCGACTTTCCGGAATCTCCAGCAAGGAGACATCGTGAACGGGTTCGTCATCAAAGTCGGCCCCGACGAAGTGCTCGTCGACGTGGGCGGCAAGTCGGAAGGTGTCATTCCCATCCGCGAACTTTCGAGCACCCCGGTGGGTGACCCCCGTGAGTTCGTCCAAGTGGGCGACGAACTGGAACTCTACATCCTGCGTGAGGAAAACGAAGATGGCCAGCTGACGCTGTCCAAGAAGCGGGTAGACCAGGCCCGTGGTTGGATTCAAGCCGTCAAGGATTACGAGGAAGAACGGACCATCAATGCACCCGTCAAGGACGTGGTCAAGGGTGGCGTGATTGTCGACTGCTACAAGCTCCGTGGATTCGTTCCCGCGTCTCAATTGCGGACCAAGGGCCCCCACGAGGAACTGATTGGTCAGGAACTGCCGCTGAAGATCATCGAAGTCGACCAGCGCCGGAACAAGCTGATCCTGTCGCACCGCCAGGCGATCGCGGCGGAGAAGGGCAAGCAACGCTCGGAAACGTTGGCGTCCTTGGAAGTGGGTCAAATCGTCGAGGGCAAGGTGGTTCGCATCGCAGACTTCGGCGCGTTCATCGACCTTGGCGGAATCGACGGTCTGCTCCCCATCTCCGAAATTTCCTGGCAGCGGATCCAGCACCCGTCCGACCTGCTCAAGATCGGCGATGACTTGACGCTCAAGGTGCTCAAGGTGGATCGCGACAGCCACAAGATCTCGCTCTCCCTCAAGCAACTCCAGCCCGATCCGTGGACCACGTTGGCGGAGCGCTTCCGTGAGGGCGAAGTGATCGACGGTCGCGTGACCAAGCTGGCTTCGTTCGGCGCCTTTGTCGAAATTGAACCCGGCGTGGAAGCCCTCCTGCCCACCGCTGAAATGTCCGACCGCCAGGTCAAGCCCGAAGAGGTGGTCACCGTCGGTCAAGAACTGCGTGCCGTGATCAAGCGCTTCCGCCCCGAAGACCGCCGCATTTCGCTGAGTCTCCGTGAGGTTGCGCAGGACGTGACCATGGGCGATTCTGAGGAGTCTGATGGGACGTCGGACGAGGAATAAGCCGCAAGGCGGTCTGATTGCCTCTGTCGAGCCGGGCAGCCTTGCTGCCCGGCTCGATCTCCGTCCTGGGGATCGTCTGCTGGCGATCAACGGCAAGACGCTGCGGGACATCATCGATTACCGCTATGAGATGGCGGAGGAATTCGTTCGCCTGAAAGTGCTGCGCGAAGGCAAGGTGTGCTTCTTCGCCCAGGCCAAGGAGATTCACGAGGACTTTGGCCTCCACTTTGAGCTGGCGGTGTTCGACAACATCATCGAATGCCACAACAAGTGTTCATTTTGCTTCATCCACCAGATGGCACGAGGCTTGCGGCACTCGCTGTACATCATGGACGATGATTACCGCCTGAGCTTCCTGCAGGGCAATTTCATCACCCTGACCAACCTCAAGACCCACGACTGGAAACGGATCTACAGCGATCGCCTGTCGCCGTTGAACGTCTCAGTCCATACCACCAACCCGGCCCTTCGCGCGGAGATGATCAAGCATCCGCGGGGCGGAGAGATCAAGCGGCAACTCCGTCGGTTGGCGGCGAACGGCATCGACTTTCACGCCCAGATTGTCTTCTGTCCGGGTTTCAACGATGGTCCGGAACTTGAGCGCACCCTGCGAGACCTGGAAGAATTCAAGCCCCATCTGCTCTCGGTGGCGATCGTACCCGTCGGTCTGACGCAGTTCCGCCAGTACCTGCCGAAACTGTCGCCGGTTTCGCCGGAACTGGCCCGTGCCACGATCGCGCAGGTGCGCCGCTGGCAAACGCATTACCGCGCTCGCTGGGGGGACCCCACCGTTCGCCTGGGCGATGAATTCTACCTGATCGCAGACCTGCCCATTCCTGGCCATGCGCATTATGGCGACTACTGGCAACTGGGAGATGGGGTCGGAGGAGCCGCGCTGATGGCCCACGAATTCAAACGTCTGGCGAAGCACCTGCCGGTACGCCTGACCTCGCCCCGACGCGTCACAGTGGTCACAGGCCAGGCAGGGGAGCGCGTGCTGGCCCCGCTGGTGGACCGCCTGAACCAGGTCGAAGGCCTGACGGTGACGCTGGCCGTCCTGAAAAGCAGTTTCTGGGGTGAGCAAATCACCGTGACGGGCCTGCTGACTTACCATGACATCACCACCAGCCTGGCAGGGCAAAGTCTGGGAGATGCCGTGGTTCTCTCCCGCATCATGCTCAAAGACGGCACGGACCTGACCCTCGACGGCAAGCAGGTAGGTGACATCGCCAGCGCTTTGGGGGTGACCGTCCTCGCCGTGGAAAATTCTGCGAGAGGCCTCGTCTCAGGGGTTCTTGGGCGCGCGGAGGTTTCCCTGGAAGGCGGGGAATACGCCTATCACGGCCCTTACGAGCCCAACCTGCCGCTTGCCGCGCTGAACTGATCGGCGGGGCGCGATGGGCTGGGCCCTTGGGGGCCGTGAACGAACGCCTGTCAGGCTGCCGGGGGCCCTCCGGCCACGGGGGCCGGTGGTGTACCTGGGCTTTCCGGTTGACCGGGCCCCTCTCCTGTCGAGGCCTGTTTGGGTTCCGCCGAGAACTCGGTGGGCCCCTGTCCACCTGCCTTGCCTTCCATGGCGTCCCTGGTGCTGCGAATGAGTTCCGTCGCACGTATGCGCCCCTGCGCCAGCGCTTCCCCGCAGCGTGCCTGAACACGCTCACCGATGGCCTGCCGACACTCTCGGCCGGTCCGAGGCGTCATCAACGCCGTCCCCATCGCCCCCACAGCCGCCCCGAACAACATCCAAGCCAAACGCATCACGCCACGCTCCCCCTCTCTTCACGCGCTTCACCCCGAGCCCATCGAGCGCCCCAGACGCCCCGGGTCAACGGCCCCAGCGAGCCAAGGGCCCGGCCAGGGCACTTAACAACCACACCAGCAAGGCCGCCCCGATGATCGAAGGAATCATGGCGAATCCGGCGATGACAGGCCCGATTGGCAATCCAGCCGCGGAGAACAGGTAGCCACCGATGGCGGACCCCACGATTCCTGCCACCACGGCCCCCAACCAACCGCCCGGCATGCGCCCCGGCGCCAAAGCATCGCCGAGGAATCCCACGATGGCAGCCACCAACAACATCCAGATGAACCCGAACATGGCCCCCCCTCTCAAGCACCGCTCCAGAACACGTGACAACCCGACGCGCCACACCCTGGGCCGCGCAGATCGCCGCACGGGCGTCGGCGCCCCACGCAGATGGCGAGAGGCCGCCCAGAGCAACCTGAGCGCCGCAAGCGGATCGGCCTGGTGCTTCGGGGCAAGACTAGCACGGGTGACTCGTAGCGCCAGCACACGTGCGGGAGGAAAGTCGTGGCGGACGGCGGCCCGTCGCCATCCACGCCGGCGCGGAACTTGACCGGTGCTCTAGTCGTCCGCCATGTTCTTGAGCCGGTCCATGTAGTAGCGCTCAAAGTAGCGATTGTGGTAACGGCTCATCTTGTAGGACATGTTTTTGACCACCATGCCCCGCAGCGGCACGCGTGCCTTCACCAGCAAATCCTTGGCCGTCACCGTGTGTTGACGGGTCGTCGAGCGAACGTCGACCACCAGCAGCACGCTGTCGACCAGGCGCCCGAGTACCGCGGCATCGGTGAAAAAGTTGATGGGCGGCGCATCGAAGAAGATGGCATCGTAATCCCTCCGCAGGCGCGTCACCAGGCGTTTGAAGGATTCAGAATGCAGCGTGGATACCGGGTCTGGGGGGACCGGTCCCGTACAGAGAATATCCAGGTTGTCCACGTCAGTGGGTTGAATGGCCTCCTCAGGCGCCAGGCTCTCGTACACCACGTCATAAAGCCCCATGAGGTTGGGGCGGTCGAAATTGATATGCTGTGAGGGGGCCCGCAGGTCCGTATCGATGATCAGGGTGCGCCGACCGAGTTGGGCGGAGGTGATGGCCAGGTTGGCCAGCACCGTGGACTTGCCCTCCTTGGGGCCAGGGCTGGTAATCAGCACGGCCTGATGCTCGACGTCTGGGTCCACCATGCGCGTGTAAGTCTGAAGGGCACGGTAGGATTCGGTCACGGGAGAGCGTGGGTCTTCCAGGACGACCAGGCGCTTGGTGGCCGCTTCTCGCCCCTCCACCCACGGCAACATGCCAAGAATGGGCAGGTCGAGCACCGACTCGGCATCCTCTGGACGCCGAATGCGGTCATCCAGGTACTCCACCAGCATGGCGATCGCCGCCCCAAACATCACCCCCATCAGGGCTGAAACCGCCACCATCTTCGCCATAGGGGCAAAAGATGCACTGGCCTCGCGGGCTTCCTCGACCAGACGCATGCTTCCGACAGAGATGGCTTCGGTGATGCGCGCCTCCTGCATCCGGCGCACGAAAACGTTGTACGTTTCCTCGGTGGCCGCCTTCTGCCGGAGCAAGCGACTCATCTGCTGCTCCTTGGCCGGCAAGGACGCAAATTTCGCCTCGTAAAGTACCTTCGATGAGGCAAGGGCTTTTTCTCGGACATTCAGCATGACCAGTTCGGATTCGGCCCCGATCAACTCTGATAAGTAACGCGATTCCGTAGGCGTACGCCCGAGAGCGAGTTCATCCTCCGTGAGGCCATTGCCGAGTAAGCGTCTGACCCGGCTGGCCAGAGCGGACTTGACCCGTTCGAGCCGCTTCTGTGCCTCGCGCACTTCCAAGGAATCGTCTTTGAACTGCGCACGCGTGAGCGCGATCGCGGCCTCGGCGCGGGCCCCCTCCGCTTGCAGGGCGTTGAAGGCCGGATCGACGCGCAGCTTTTCGAGACGCTTCGCCAAATCCAGGTCAGTGACTTCCAGATGACGTCGCGCATCGGCCGCTTTGGCCTCGATGATGGAGCGCTGAAACCCGATGTCCATCGTTTCGGAATCGATCGAGGCCAGCTTACCAGCCGTGCCAGCCCCGACATCCGATACGTTGAAAATTCGCTCAGACTGGCGGAAACGGGCCACTGCCTCTTCGGCCTCATTCAGCATGCGTTCGGTCCTGGCGAGCTGTTGCTCGATGAATTGACGCGTCTGCCGCGCCGTCTCTTGGCGTTGCGACTTGTTGGTTTCGATGAATACGCGGCCGACTTCATTGACGACACGCACGGTCTGGACGGGGTCTTGAGACGAGTAACGAACCACAATGATGTCGGTGTTTCCACCAATACTGGCACTCAAACCCGCGTTCAGTGCATCATAGAATGCCGGTCGGTTGGCCTGTGGAATCGCGAGCCGTTCCATCACGGTTTCCAGATTGGGGCGCGTCTTGATCAATTGCAGTTGCGTGTTCACCGGGTTGTTCCACGATGGCATCATCAACCCAACCGAGCCGAGCACCGAGTTGGCAATCGTGTTGGCCTCGTAAAGCAGCCGCACCTCAGCAGAGTACACCACCGGTTGCGCCGAGGCCTTGAGCCAGGTCACGCCACACACGATGAGAGTCGTCAGGGCGATCATCCACCAGCGACGAATCAAAACGCCGGCATAAAACTTCAGATCCATGTCTCTGGCTCACCTGCAAGGCGCGGGTTTGAACCGCGACGCCAACCGAGACCTGGTGTTATGGATCAGTATGCCCCGTCGCGCGTCATCACTACCCAGAAGGTCTTCGCGATGATGAGCAGATCCATCCAAGGCGACCAGTGCTCGATGTAGTACAGGTCCAGACGCACCATTTCCTCGGACGACAGCCTGGAGCGACCGCTCACTTGCCACAGCCCAGTCAGGCCGGGCAGCACGGTCAGACGTCCCCAATGCCAATCCCGGTAGTAGCGCGTGTCCTCGACGGGAAGGGGCCGCGGACCAACCAGGGCCATTTCGCCACGCAGGATGTTCAGCAACTGCGGCAGTTCGTCCAGGCTGTTGCGACGCAGCCAGCGCCCCACCCGCGTCAGACGAGGGTCGTGCGCATTCTTGTACAGCAGCTCCCGCCGATTTTCGGGGTGCCGGGCAACGGCCATCTCGTGGTCGAGGTCCTCCCTCATGGTCCGGAACTTCAGGATGGTGAAAGGCACCCCGCCCTTGCCCAAGCGCGTCTGCCGAAACAGGACGGGCCCCGGCGAGTCCCACTTGATCAGCAGGGCGATCGCGCCATAGAGCCAGGCGAGCAGAAACAGACCGCCCGCGCTGACCAGGATGTCCGTCAAGCGTTTGAAGCGGCTGTGGTTGAGGCTGTCTTCCGGTGACAAGGCCCCCGGGTAGGAGGGCACCAACAACGCATCGTTGCCAAATGAAACCGTCACGCGCCCTCCGGGGGTTCGAACCCCATGGTCTTGATCCGCCGCGCCAGGTGCGCCGTGAATTCGCGTTTGAAGCGAGCGCTGGAAAATTGTTCCGCGTGCCGCGTGATGGCGTCTGCATCGAAGGCGTGCCCGCGGCAACGCTCCAGGGCAGCCACCAGCGCCTCCACCGTGTGTTCGGTAAAAAGCACCCCGGTCTCGCCATCTCGTACCGTCTCCGCCGCTCCACCCCGGGCAAAGGCCACCACTGGTCGCCCCGCCCCCATCGCCTCCACCGGCGCAATGCCGAAGTCTTCAACCCCTGGAAAGATGAAACCTTGCGCCTGTGCGAGGTAGTCACGGACCACCGTATCCGACTGACGCCCGAGGAAACGGATATTGGACTTCGCGCGGCGTTCCAAGTTCGCACGCTCCCCACCATCTCCAATCACCACCAAGGGCCACCCGAGCCGATTGAAGGCATCCACGACCATGTCGATGCGCTTGTAGGCCACCAACCGGCTCACGACCAGATAATAGTCGGCAGGTTGTTGGCTGGACTTGAGAATATCCACGGGCGGATAGATCACATGGGCCGGCCGATGGTAGTACTTTTCGATGCGACGCCTGACATAGTGCGAAATGGCCACGAATTCATCCACACGAGCGGCAGAGAGCGCATCCCAGGTCCGCAAATAGTGCATCAGCAGAGGGAGCAGGGCCCGATGCAAGGGCGAAAGGCGCTCAATCTGCAAGTACTCCTGATACATATCCCAAACATAACGCAGCGGACTGTAACACATGCACATGTGGAAAGCTTGACTGTCAACCAAAACGCCCTTGGCGACAGCGTGACTGCAACTGACCACGATGTCGAAACCACGCAGGTCTATCGATTCGGCGGCGAGAGGAAAGAGCGGGAAATATCGCTGATAGGCCGTCGGACCACCTGGAAGACGCTGCAGAAAGGTGGTTCGAATGTCCCAATCCCGCATGCCGTCCGGCATCCGCGCGGGCGCGTATACCGTGGTAAAAATCGGCGCAGCCGGCAAAAGCTCGTGAAGCGTCGCGAGCACCCGCTCGGCCCCGCCCCCGCCCCCGGCCGTGGCGAGGCCATCGTGTACCAGGGCAATCCTTGCTGCTCTCGCCATACGCGGCTCCTCTCCCAACCGGGTTGTCATTCCCCACGTCGCCGGGTGAGTCGCGGGTATATTTTGAGGGGTGCAAAACGGCGACGAGGGAGCTTCGTGTTCAACAAATACCTCAAAACAATCCTGAACGGGGGGATCCCGGAGCAGGAAATTCGCCCCCGCGAAGATGGGCTGGCAGCCTATGAGGCTGGCGAGTTCCAGCGCGCGCACCCTTTGCTGCTCAAGGCCCTCGAGACTGACCCCTTTGCAGTGGACGTTCTCCTCGCATTGGGACGCATTGACATGAGCAGTGAGCAGTTCGAGAAAGCCGAGGCGTGGCTCAAACGAGCTCACGACGTCGACGTGAGACACGCACTCGTCAATTATCTACTGGGTGAACTGGCCGTGCGACAGGAGCGGTTGCCGGAAGCGGCGGGATACTTCACCAGGGCTGTTCAGAGCGACCCGGACTACACGGATGCCTACATTCGCCTCGGCATGGTGCATCAACAGGCCCAACGCGGCGACGAGGCGATCAAGGCGTTCGAGCGCGCCATCTTCCTGGACCGTTCTGCGGTGGTGGCCCGCTTTCACCTCGCAGAGGTTTGCGTGGCCCAAGGGGACGTGCGTCGAGCCCTGACCCAACTCCACCTGGTGAAGGAGATTCACGGGGATTACCCTCCGATCTTTGTCCTGCAGGGAGAGATTCAGTTCGGGCTGGGAGACTTCCGCCAGGCGGTCCTGGAATTCGAACGCGCCATCGCCCTGGGCATCGACCACGCCGACATTCAAGCGCACCTCTCGCAAGCCCACGCTCACCTGGGCAACCGGGAGGCGGCCTTGCAAGCGGCGCTGCGAAGTCTTGAACACGACCCGGCCCGCCACGCCCTCCGCCTTCAAGTCGCCGAATGGCTCGAGCAGACCCACCGGCTCGCGCAGGCGCGGGCGCACTATGCCAGCTTGGCAGAGACGGAGCCTCACGCGGCACACGCCCAAGAAGCCCTGCTGCGACTGGATGAACGCCTGGCTCAGATCGCAGCCAGCATGGCCGGGAACGATGACGCGGAGGGCCTCCACTGAGAAGCCGGGTTCCAGCCGGGGGAGGCAGGGTTGACACCCTCTCTGACGGCTGGTCCCATGTGATAGAAATCACACGGAGTTCGTCCCTTTGACCTGCGACGAGGTCCTGTTCGGGAAGTCATTTCTTATGGAATCCTTGCTCGCCAGCGTGTTACTGCTCGTTTCAATCGCTTCGATGCACCGCTGGAATCTGGTCTGAACCGCCCAACTCGCGTCCCAGGAACCCCGGCTCAGGACCGTTCAGCCAGGCCGTTGGCCTCTGCCCCGTGCCACTTGACGACGAGGAGGGTCATGTCGTCGCTCAAGGCGTCCCCTGCGGTAAATGCCCTCACATCGCGGTAAATGGCTTCCAGCAACGACGAAGCCGATTCGCCGCCGTGAGTCGCCACGACGGTCTTGACCCTCTCGACTTCGTAAAATTCGAGCTCTCCGGAATGGTGGGAGGAAGGCGCCGTGGCCTCGGTGATGCCATCGGTGTAAAACACCAGCGCGTCGCCGGGTTCCAGATGGAGGGCATGGCTGGTGCAGGTCAAGGACGATCTGACTCCGAGCGGAAAACTACCTGAGATCGCTGGTTCCAGCACCCTGCCGGTGCGCGCCTGCCAGTGCAGCGGGGGAAAATGGCCGGCGCAGGCGAATTGAACAAGTCCGGAGGAAGGCTCCAGCAACGCGTAGGCGCAACTGGTAAACGACTTCACGGAGGCGTGAGCGGTGACCGACACCAACAAGCGATTCAAGGCGGACAGCGTGGGCATGACGCCGGGGTCCTGCTGGGTCTGGTTGAGCAAGCAGGATTTCAACATCGCCGTGGCCAACGCCGCGGCAAAGCCTTTTCCCGCCACGTCCGCGATCGCCAGGGCGACGCGGCCATCCGGCAACGCCAGGCAATCGTAGTAATCTCCAGAGGCTTCGTAGCAAGCCTCCGAGCGGGCGGCAAACCCATAGCCTGGCACGTCAGGCAATTCTGCCGGCAGCATCGCCTGTTGCACCTCCCGTGCCCGACGGAGGTCCTGCGCGACGCGTTCCTTGAAGAGACGGTCCTCGACCAGCGATGCCGTCTTGATGGCGGCCGCCAACGGTAAACGGATGGCCGCTAGAAGGTCTCGATCCTCGGAGGCATATTCCTTGTCGGAGCGCCGAGGGCCCAACACCACGAGGCCCACCACCTCGTCTCCCACCAGCAGGGGAATCCGCTCGTGGGGGCCGAGCGCCGCCAACATCGAGGTGGGACTGGTCTTGCCAGACCCAGGGACATAGGAAAAGTCTCGATGCAGGCCTGCGCGCTGGAGCAGTTCGTCCCCCACGTGCACCAGCAGTTCGGCAAACGGCGCCTGCCCTCGAACCGCTGCCGGGCCCTGAGCCACCAGCATGTCTCCGGCTGCCTCGCGCGTCAGGATGTAACTGTAGCGGGGAGCCAAGGCCGCATCAAGGATGTTCAAAAAGTCGGATTTCAGGACATCGAGGTCGAGGGTTTCCCGAGACAGCGCGTGGACTCGGGCAACCACCGCGCGAAAGTCGTAAGGCACGCGAAAGAAGAGCCGGTCCACCATGCGAGCGAGCGCATCCCGGACCGGCACAAACAACACCACGATGACGGCTGTGACCAGCGCATTTTCCCAATCCGACCCCTGCAAACCCAAGCGGAGAGCCAGCCAACGCACCCCAGCAGCCAGAGCAAAGTAGCCCCCGAACAACGCTGACGTCACCAAGGCATACGTGGTCGTCCGCTTGACGATGATCTCGATGTCGAACAAGCCGTGCTTGGCGATGGCGTAACTGACGCTCAGGGGAAACAAGGCAAAGAGCGACGACGCCCCCAGAAGAATGGCGGGCGCAGGAGGTTGCCCCGTCAGTAAGAGGGGCAAGTTGACCAGCAAGGCATAGGGCAGGTAGGCCAGCGCGACCCCCAAAAGCAAGACCTGTAACTGTGCCCTCTCGCGCCCCACGCTGGCGTGGCGCAGACGCCACAGGAAAAGGGCCAGACCGATGGCAAGGACCCCATTGGCCCAGATGGTTCCGATTTGCTCGGCAAGTTCCACGGCGGCCAGGCCAATCCCCCCCTGCCAGAAAGCCCCTGCAACCCACAGAAACAACGCAGCCGCCAGCCCATAGGGCAAGACTTGGAGTCGCGCGCGCGACTCCCTGACTTGAAGGGGCTGGGGAAAGTTGAGCGCCAGACTCAGCGCGCCACTGGCATAGAGGAAGACGCTGGCGTAATACCAGAGGGGATGCCACGTGTAAGTTCGCTCGAAATCGATATCCAGAAGGGCATAGCAGGCCCAGCCAAGACAGAAAACCAGATTGGCACGAGCGGCTGGGTTGTCTGGCCGAAGCCAGGCAGCGGCCAGCCCCATGACGGCCATGGCCAGAGCCAGAAAGGCACGCACACCGTAAATGCCCAGACAGTCCAACCCCCCGAGGGGGACAACAGCCACCTCGAACTGAAGTGTCTGGTCCCCACGAAGCACCGTGTAGCGGGCGCTTTTCTGGTTCCCGAGTGAACTCACCTGCCGCAGAAAATCGGGGCCATCGGGGATGGGAACGCCCTGCACGGCCACCACCTGATCGCCTGGCCGCAAGCCGGCCCGGACTCCCCGCGTGTAAGGCTCATTGGTGATCCACACGGTCGCCACCCGGTTGACCCGAAAGCCCGCATCAGGTTCACCAATCCCGGCCACCAGGCGAAGCAAGACCGAGCCCCAGAGAGCGAAAAACACGCACGCGCAGACGAGCAAGCCCAGACGCCCCAGGAGGCGACGGTGGATAGCCCCGGAAGCCTCACCGTCGCGCGTCATACGGGGGCAGGTTCGACCACGCCCAAAGCCGTGGCCCAGACGGGCGCCAGTAGCGCTGACAAGGCGTCATCTCCAAACTTGGCCAGGTCCATCGTCAGCTCTCGATGCAAGACCTCCAGGCGCCATTTCGCATAGGTGAGCCCGCCGGATTGACATACAGCCAGGCGCAGGCGTTCCTGATGCTCCACATCGAGCGGTAAACCCGCCGACCACACGGTCGCCAGAACCGGATCAAATTGACGAGCGGCCAGCAACGGCAGGGTCAGCTTCGCCCAAGCCAGGTCGGCATGCGGCGCGGGCTTGAGATAGGCCTCGAGGTCGCTGGCCAATTGAAAGAAACGTCCCGCCGCCACACCAAGCGCCCGCCAGTGGGCCGTTTCGCTGAGACCAGCCGCCAGCGGGGCCAGCTCCGTCAGGACTCCCAGCGCGCCCCCCGCCTTCAGGTCTCCAACGGCCAACACGTCTGCTTCCCCCCAATCCGCTTCTGGATGCGCTCTGAGGTCCAGGTGCTGGCCCCGACTGAGCGCCAGGCCAGCTCGCCCGAAAGCCAGCACACAGGCCACGCGCGCGCTGGGGGAAACGTTCAGGGCCGCCAATTGAGCGCTGTGCAACGACAGTAGAAACAAGCCCACGGTCACGGCATCCGGCCAATCGCCACCTTCCCAGGCCGGAATCGAGGCCAACTCGCCATCCTGTGCGTCATCGATCACATCAGCCGCACAGTGATAGAGGAAGGCCAGAGTCGCCAGCTCCCCCCCCAAATCCTCTGAGAGCCCCAACCAGTCGGCCATCCGCCGAGGCAACTCGGGCACAACCCACAGCGGCGCTGCGGCATACAAGCGCAATTTGCGCTGAAGCACAGCCTCCACCTGCCGTCTCAGTTCCGGCTCAGGCGCCGCCTCCTGCAGCGCCTCACGAATCCTTCGGGAAACAGTCTCCCAAGCGGGCACAGGCGACGGGACCTCAGCCACCCGGCGGCACTCGGATGCCATCCACCTCGACCACTCCCAGGCCGCAGAAAACTTCGGCCATCCGCTTGGGGTTTTCTCGCAAGGTGCCGATCGAGGCCGCCAGGGTCGCCTCGTCGATGCGCTGGAGGTTGGCCTCGAACATCCGGTGCAGGTCCCCCCCTCCCAGCAAGGGAACCTGGTCATAGCGAATGAGGGCATCAAGGCGTTCCGCAAACAGCGCCAGACTGGCCCGCAACTCAGGTTGCTTCACGGCCTCCCGCAAGACGGCGGGTAAGCCACGCGCAACAGGGGCCAACGCACTCTCCGGGTCACGTTGCAGCGCCCGTCGAAAGCCCGCGTCGTCCAGCAGCATCTTGCCGAAGCGGCGGATGGCATCCACCTCGATCGCCCGGTAACCCTGAGCCGCCGCGGAGGCAAAACTCATGGTGCCCCCCTGCATGCGCTGGATCACGTCCAAGCGCCGGGCCTCCGTCTCGAACTGTCCTTGCTCTGCGGGAGACAATCTTGACCACAGCGCTCCAAGCGCTTGGGCCGGATCCCGCGTGAAGGTGGCCACGAACGTCGCATCGCGGGCAGAGACCTTTTCCTGAATCAGCATGAAGGCCTGCTGCAAGGGGAGCAAAGGCTTGCCCGCCTTGCGCGCGAGCGCCAAGGCGCCTTCCGCCTGAGAGCCCAGCACGGCGGTGTTCGCCCGGATCCCGTTGGCCTTGGCGATACGGTCAAAGGTTTCCTGCGAAATTCCCGAGGTGGACAGTTCCGTCGCGACCTTCTGCGCGTCACGGCCCACCTGCCTCAGCAGCGCTTGGGCCTGGTCCGGCGAATACTTGCGGGACGACGCATTCAGGAACAAGAATTTGTCCGGTGCCTTGCGCGCCAGCAGGGTGGGATCCGTGTAAAACGCACGGAAACTCTCGGCAAAATCTTCCAGGGGATTCACCATGGCATAGCCCAAGGCCTCGACCCCAAAGACTTCCTTGATGGCCTCACGCATATTTTGCTTGACCTTCAGGGTTTGTTCGAACTCGCGCCGCAGTTCCGGGTCCTGGATTTCCGAGGCCGCTCGCGCGATCGCCTCAGGCGTCAGGCGCTCGGTGAAATTGTCGTACACGAAGTTGTCCTTGCGGGCGGGTCTCACCCCCGCATTCAAGGCCCGCACCCGGCCCTCGGCATCCACCCCGAATGCCTCATTCCCAGCCGCGTCTTTCCAGCCGGAGAGCAGGGCCCACTCTCGCATGCCAGCCAGGTCCAGCCCCATGCCAAACTGCACCTGATGGCCCAGTTCGTGGACGAGGACCTCGCGCATCCGAGCCGCCTGGGCGTCCCCCATTTCGATCCGACGTTCGCGATACTCCGCCAACGCATGGGGGAACCAGGCACGCAACATCAGGCCCACAGGCGTGGTCAGGGCAAACCGCTCGAAGAGTCGGGCAAGCTGAAACCCAACCTGGCCAGCCAAGCCGCGCCCTCCCTCGATCGCCAGCTCGGCCGCACCATCGGTCTTGCGGTGGAGATGGGCCTCATCGAAGGTCGATTCGGAGACACGTCGCAATTCGAGCCCCTCCAGGCGCGCGCGATCCTGAGGCGTCAGGTCGGACAGAACCTGGAAGGCGATGGCTGCATCGGAGATACGAAACAAGTCGGGGGGCTCGAAACGGAGGCCCTCACCGGGTATCAGTGCCGCAGTTCGCACCTGGAGGCGGCGCGAGACTTCGAGGCGCGCCAGTTCTACCTTGGCTGGTACGTCCGTCAGCAGTTCCTTGCGCACCTCCGCGGGCAAGGCCTCGAGCGCGGCACGATCGCGGGCCGACAGCTTGTGATACACCGGCGGAAGGGGGAAGGCCTGCGACGCGGCTCCGGCCAGCTCTACCCGGTCTGCGGGAGCCGTTTCCTCCAGTATCTCGCGCAAACGGTCGAGTTGAATCGGACCTGTGGCGCGTTTCCCGCCCAGTTTACCCGTTCCCTGCGCGCCCCCTCCCGGCACGTTGGAAAGATGGGTCATCACAGCCTCCCCTGACCTGAGGGGGCCCGAACGCACAGGCCACGCCAGCCAGCCGAAGGCCACCCTTCCCCTTATACCCAGGTGAAGATCGCGCCGTTTGGGTGCCCCATCAACGGAAACGGGCCAGGGTGTGATGCTGCTGGAACAGGTCCCACAGGTGCTCGGCGAGCGAACGTTTGGGCATCACGGGCCATTCCGCCACCACCCCATCGTCTCCGACCACCAGCACCCGATTCTGGTCACTGTCGAAGCCGATGCCGGCAATGCTGACGTCATTTCCCACGATGTAATCGGCCCGTTTGGAGCGCAACTTGGTGCGCGCGGCCTGCTCGGGGTGGCCCGTCTCAGCGGCGAACCCAACCACCAGTTGATGGGCCTTGCGGGCCCCCAAACTCGCCAGGATGTCGGGATTCTTGACCAGATTCAGCGTCCAGCCCCCCTCCCCCTTTTTGTGCTTGCTGGTTTCCGGCGATTCGACCCGATAGTCGGCAACCGCGGCGGCCATGATCAGCACATCCACCTCATCGAATCGCGCCGCCAGCGCCGCTTGCATCTCCAAGGCGGTCTCCACGGGCACCACCTCAACGCCGGAGGGCGCCAATGCGGGAGCCGTCGTGACAAGGGCCACCGCCGCCCCACGCCGGGCGGCCGCCTCGGCCAGGGCGTGGCCCATGCGGCCGCTGGAACGGTTGCCGATATAGCGCACAGGGTCGAGTGGCTCCCGGGTACCACCAGCGCTGACAAGCACCCGACACCCACGCAAGGAGCCGCGCTGCCGCAGGAATGCCTCCAGCCAGTCGACGACGGCGGCGGGCTCCTGCAGGCGCCCCGCTCCCTCGTCCCCACAGGCCATCAAGCCCTCCGCCGGAGGAATCACCCGCACCCCGCGCGCTTGCAAGGTGGCCAGATTGGCTTGGGTCGCGGGATGGGACCACATCCGAGGGTTCATGGCCGGGGCCACCACCAGCGGCGCCGCGGTGGCGAGTGCCGTTGCCGTCACCACGTCGTCCGCCAGCCCGTGGGCCAGCTTGGCCAGCGTGTGAGCCGTGGCAGGAGCGACCAGAAAGACATCCAGGTCCCGACCCCAATCGATGTGGGAGACGCCGACCTCGCCTTCCTGGCCTGAGGAGGGCGAGGAGGACCAAAGGTCCAGATGAACCGGCCGCCCCGAAATGGCCTCGAAGGTCAAAGGTGCCACAAAGCGCGTGGCAGAGGCGGTCATGGCCACGTGGACTTGCCAGCCGCCTTTGCGCAATCGCGACGCCAGGTCCACGCTCTTGTAGGCGGCAATGCCGCCCGTGACGCCTAGCAGAATGGCCGGCAAGCTGGGCGCCTAGATCGCCGCAGCTTCCGCTTGCTCGCGTTGGTGGTCCGCCAGTTCACGCAGCGCCAGCTTGATGGGCTTGCTGGCCTCTGGCGAAGACATCAACATCGGGTCATCCTTGATGGACTTGGCGCGACGGGCCACGGTGAGCACCAGCTGGTACTTGTTGTCTGCCTGGTTGAGCAGTTCCTGGGCCTTATCTTGCATTCCGGACATGAATTGGACTCCTGTGTTTCGGATGGGGCGCGCTTTCAATTCACAGAGAGGACGCGACAGCGTTCTGCTGCGATGATCGCCTGGACTTTGGCCACGGCCACGTCCAGGTCGTCGTTGACCAGTTGATAGTCATAAAATGGCAGATAATCGAGTTCCCGCGAAGCGATGGCCAGCCGTTGACGCACGGCTTCTGGGGACTCGGAGTTGCGTTGCTGCAAGCGAGTGGCCAACGCCTCGAATGAGGGTGGCAGAACGAACAGGGTGACGCAACGCCCGGCGCGTTCGCGCACCTGAATGGCTCCCTGAACCTCGATTTCCAGGATGACGTCCTGCCCCTCGCGCAGACGAGACTCGACAAAGGCCCGTGGTGTGCCATAAAAATGGCGTCCAAACTGGGCATGCTCGAGCAGTTCACCTTCCTGCACCATGCGTTGAAATTCAGCCACCGACTTGAAGAAATAACTCGTCCCCTCTTGTTCGCCTGGCCGCGGGGAGCGGGTCGTCACCGAGACCGACAGAGCGATGCCGCTCTCTCTCGCAAGCAGTTCACGCACGATGGTGCCTTTGCCGACGCCGGACGGTCCTGAGACGATGAACAAGGTTCCTCGGCGACGCGAGGACACGGGCAAGACCGGCAGGGAGAGTGGCGATGAAGGGGACGCCAAGGTTCAGTCATCCTCTCCGGCCAGGCGGTTGTCTTCCGCGCGGGCACTGACGAAGCGATGGGCCACCGTCTCCGGCTGGATGGACGAGAGCACCACGTGGTCACTGTCCGTGATGATCACCGCGCGGGTCCGTCGACCGTAAGTGGCGTCAACCAGACGGCCGGCATCCCTGGCATCCTGCACAATCCGCTTGATCGGCGCGGATTCGGGACTGACAATGGCAACCACCCGATTGGCCGAGACGATGTTGCCAAAGCCGATGTTGATCAGTTTGAGTTCCAAAACGACGCCACCCACACGCGCCCCAAGGGCCGGTCCATCGCGCTGCAGTCCGCCATTTTAACATCCCGCGGCCAATCTTCACAACGGAAGCGAGAGTCGGCCGGGGGGCGGCCAGGAAGTCAGCGAGCGGCGCTCAGGGCCAAAGGGGCACGAAAAACTTGGCCAGCGCCGCCATGGCCGGGGGCAGACCCACCGGTTGCGCTTCCGGAGCGCGCAGCACCGGCGCCGTGTGCTCCGCCTCGGAAGGCGCAGCTGCGAGTACAGCTTTCACCGGCACCTCGCGGTCCATCACGAAGCCCAGTTGTTCTCGCGCCAGCTTCTCGATGCCCGCGTTGGTCTTGGCCGAAGCAATCTCCGCGCGGAGGGCGCGATGCTGCGCCAACGCCGCGACCCGTTCAGACTCGAGCAAACGCCCCTGTTGCAGCAACCGCACTTCCTGGAAGCCCAGCCGGAATACGAGGCCACCGAGGTACAACACCAAGGCAAGAAACAGTAGGGTCGAGGGCAGGGAAGGATTGGAAGTCTTGGCAGCCTTGGCAGCCCGTTCGAGTTCGGGTTGCCGGCGCGCCCTCCGATTGGCCATGGATTGACAACTCCTATCAGGGCGAAACTTTCACCCCGAAGCGGGTTTACGTTAACCTCGCAGCAGGCATGCGTCAAGACAGACCCGTGCCGACTTCACATAACGTAATCGTTTCCCCGACGGGTCCCGCAGCCCGTGAGGCGTTGTGAGAGGCCCGTGTATAATGTTCAGCATCCCCCGAACCTCCTCGCGCAATCTGTGCGCTCCGACACAAGCTTGCGGGCGAAGGGAAGCGCCTGCCGAACCATCGGAGGCACAGAAAGGACGCGTCCGTGGAACCTTTGATTGCCTCGGTGCCTCCCTCGCCGTCCGCTGAGACCGGCGAAGCGGTCGACAAGGTGGTGCTTCGCAAAGGGCGCGAGGCCCGCGTGGCGGCCGGGCACCCGTGGGTCTTTGCCGGCGAGGTCGTCCGGGTGCCGGACAGGCAGGCCGACGGGCAAGTGGTGGCCGTGGAAGACGCGCGGGGCCGCCTGTTGGGCCTGGGCCTGGCCAACACGCAATCCAACATCCTGGTCCGCTTGTTGACCCGTCAGCGGGAGCCCATCGACTCGGCGTTCTTCCTGAGACGGGTGGAGGAGGCCCTGCTGCTGCGGGAGCGCTATGGGCGTTTGTCGCAGGGGCCCGAGGCCGCCTACCGATTGATCCATGGCGAGGCGGACGGTTTGCCAGGCTTGATTGTCGACCGTTACGGAGACTGGCTGGTGGTCCAAGCGCTGGCGTTCGGGATGGCCCAACGCCTACCGATGTTTGCCGAGATCCTGGCCAAGGTGTGCCGGGTTCGTGGCATCTACGAACGCAGCGACGCCCCCGTCCGGACCTTGGAGGGGCTGGAACGGCGGGCAGGCTTGCTCTGGGGCGAAGCACCTCCCGCAGACCTGACCATCGATGAGCACGGGATGAAATTCCTGGTCGACGTGGAAAATGGCCAGAAGACCGGTTTTTTCCTGGACCAGCGACTCAATCGCGTGCGCCTTCGCGAGCTGGTCGGGGGGGCCAAGGATGTGTTGAACACCTTTTGCTATTCAGGTGGGTTCAGCATCGCCTCCGCCCTGGGAGGCGCGGAACGGGTACTGAGTGTCGATATTTCCGCCGAGGCGATCGCCCTGGCCGAACGCAATGCCGCGATCAACGGAGTAGCTTCGCGCTGCGAGTGGCTGGCGGCCAATGCGTTCGATACCTTGCGGGAGCTCGAGCGGGCCGAACGCCGTTTTGACGTGGTGATTCTGGATCCCCCCGCCTTTACCAAGAACAAGGATTCCATCCCGGGTGCCATCCGAGGCTACAAGGACATCAACCTCCGCGCCATGCGCCTGTTGAATCCGGGAGGTCTGCTCGTGACCAGCTCCTGCTCCCACCACATCACCCCGGCCATGTTCAGCGCCATCGTGGCAGAGGCGGCCTCGGATACCCGCAAACGACTGCGACAACTGGAACTGCGAGGTCCCTCGCCCGATCACCCGGTGCTGCCTGCAGCCCCCGAAACGGACTACCTCAAATTCCTGGTCGCCGAGGTCCGCTAGCCTCAGCAAGCCGGCGGGCAGGCGAGACTGGCGGGTGGGGGAGTGGCCGTGCGACGCACCTGCTCCACGCGGTCGCCCAGGTTCAGCAGGACATTCCGTCCGTCCCCAGCGTCAACGCGCGGGGGTCATGAGCAGTTTGGCCCGGCGATAAGCCGCCGGCGCCGGCGCCGGCGCTGCGTTTTCAACCAGGATGCTGTTTTTGAGCAGCTGAACTTCAGCCGCGCCTGGATTGCCGACGGCCTCCACGAAATGAATACCATCGGCTTTCTTGGTGGTATCGAACGGCACCGAAAATTCTGGGCCCTGGGAATCCACCGCCAGCACCTCGCCATCCACGCGAAACTCGACGGAAGAAATGTCGCCTTGCTCGGGCGGGATGTCGACGGCCAATGTGATCGTGCCGCGCTGGACATTGAAGGCAGGCATCGTGTTCTGCCCCGTCCCGGCACAACTGGAAATCAACACAGCGGATGCAGCCAGCAGGACTTGAAGCAGACGCATGACCTAAAACCTCATCTCGATACGGGCAAGCGGCCCGTGCCGAAGGAAGTTATACCCAGCGCCGCCGGTGGCCATGTGCAGGTCGTAACCAAGCGAGGTGCGAACCGCCCCGAAGTCTCCGTAAAGCGAGGGCGTGGCGCCGAATGACACCAGACCGCCCACGTCCGCTGGAACGTCCAGGGCCGCGAAGAGATAGCCGGCCGCCAGCCTCGCATCGAAGCCAAACGTCCCGAAGAGCGGCGCAGCCCAGCGAGTGAAAAGCGTGGGGCCGTGGAACAGCTGGGTTTGTGCCGTCAAGACCGAAACGATGTCAGGTGCGGGAATCTGTTCCCACGCCCCGGAGTCCTGCTGGCCGAGATTGACGGTGTTCAGAAGCCGCAACTGGTACCCGAGTCCCAGCAGCACGTCGTGTCCGAACGGGTCGAGGCGATAGCCGAGGCCGGTGTTGAACGTGTAGGTGTCCCGGTCGTGGCGGGTGCGATCCGACGTTTGCTGGTCGGTGATCTCCAGACGGTGATGATCCACCGAGAGCTGGTAGGCCCAAGATGAGAAGCGCGTCTCGAAGGAGAGGGCTTCGACACTGGCACCCGCTGCATCGAAGGCGTGAAGCTGGCTGGACTCCGAAACGGAGTAGGGAAAGCCGCCTGAAAATCCCAAGGTCGTGGCGCCGGGCTCGGCCGATGGCACGGGCGTCGGTGGCGGTGTCGGAATGGGCGTCGGCACCGGGGTAGGTTCGGGAGTCGGGAGCGCGGACGGCTCGGGCGAAGGAGTCGGCAGAGGCTCCAGAACGGGCGGAGGCGTGGGAATGGCGGTAGGCACCGGCGGGGGAGGCGTCCAGATCGGACGCGGGGTGGGTTCCGGCGTCGGCACAGGGCTCGGGGTCGGCGCTGGCGCGGGGCGCCCCTTCCCACTGATGGAGATCGAGAAATTGACGAAGTCGTTGGCCGGATCCGCCGTGACGTTGAACTCGGAAACGCCTTGTGCACCGACCTGCACAATCACTTGATCGTGCTTGGCGTGTTTCGGACGCGGCCCCACCGAATACTTGAAGTCGGTATGACCGAAGGTCTGGAAGAAGGTGCGCGTGGCCTCGGGCACCTTGGTCTGCGGCGCTTTGCTGGGAGCCGCCGCGGGAGCCACCAGTGGCGTCGCCGCGGGAGCCTCGAAGGGAACCTCTTGAGGCACCAGCACGATCTGATGGCGGGAGGTGTCATTGAGGACCAGCACCTGCGTGGGCGCCTTGAAGTGGAGGACCAGGCGAGTGACGCCGCCCGGCCGATGCGCCATCGTGACGCGTTGCAGGGTCGTGCTTCCGCTCACGGCCTGCGCCAACAGGCCGACATGCCGTGGCATGGCCTTGAAGTCGAAGTACACCCGCGGAGGCGTCGCCAAGGCATCCGAATCGAACGTCGGGAACGCGCCGAAGTAAGGTAGGACCACCGCCTTCTTGGCCACATCGAATCGCGGCGTGCCCAACTCGGTTCCGGCAGCCGCCACCGTTGCGGGGGCCACCCAGGCGGGGGCCACGACAGCGGCAGCAATGCAGATAGAACGAGCGGGGGAGAAGAACATGGCAACCCCTTGTTATTTGACAACCGGTTGCCGTTTGAACGAGTCAAGACGGCATCAACGGGCGGTATCGTAACAACTTGGGGTAACAGAATCTGTGTTCCACGCACCAGAAATGACATAACGTCTGAAAGAGGTGCCGGGGCCGAGCGGACATCAGCGCCCTCCTCGCCCGCCAGCGAGGGACACGAACGGCACGCGACCCTATGGATGGAATGAATGGCAGAAGCCCCCCGTCACCGGTGGGCGAGGGGGGCTTGAAGCGGATGCCGGTGAACGTTGACTCGGGTCAGAAGCGCCGCGGAGCGGGGTAACCCGCGTTCATGGTGCCCATCCCGTAGGAAGCACCCATCGGCGCCCCGTAGGGGCTCCCCGTGGCAAAGCTTCCTGCCGCCGGGGCTGCCGGCATGGTTTCGACCGTCACCTCAGCCTCATCCATGTTCGATTTCGTGGCAGTGATTTCGAAAGGTAGACTTTGGCCAGGCGCCAGTTGCGCTATCACCTGCGTCTTGGTTTCCTCCGTCACGAAGGTCTTGGTGAACAGGCCCTTCTTGTCCTTGAAGTCCACCTTCAAGGTGCCCGAGAGAGGCACCGTACTCGTGTTCACGATGGCCCCCTTGACGATCAGCTTCTTGAAAATCAGGCCGGTCTTGGACTTTTCAACCCCGCTCACCACCAGCGACCCGGTCGTGGGCGCACTGTAGTTGGGGGCTCCCGGCGCGGGGGCGCCAACGGGCGGCGCCACCGGCTCTTGCGGAATCGGCGCGACCGACGGCGCTGGCACGGCAGGCGCCGCAGGAGGAGCGGGTTCTTCCGGCTCCGGAATGTTGGCAGGCATCCGATTCCCACAGCCCGCGAGCAGAAGGGCGCACAGCAAGGCGCCACAAATGCTGATCCGCTTGAGGGTGGTCTGGCTGGCCATCGGTTCGGTCCTCCTACCTGGGTGGCACCCCGACGCACACACACCCGGCGTGGGTCTACCCAAGGGTTGTATAGGAGGCAGTTCACAGTCTCTGAACGGAACCGCGTTATGCCTGCTTTAAGTTTGCAGAAATTTTACTTAAATGAGGCGCCCTGGAGCCCGCTGAAAAGCTGTTCCAGAGCGGAACGTCAGGGCAAAAAGAAGGGCGCGAAGGAGGAAAAGAGCATGGCCAGCACCACACATACACCGATCGCAGCCGCCAACACGTCCCGCGCGCGCATCGGTCGGCGCACGGGCCGCTCTGCCGGTACACCACCGTGGCTGGTCGCCTGTGATCTGGATGGGGAGCGAGCCGTTCGATTGCGTGAACTCATCGGCTTGATCGTAACATGGTGTCGGCCCAGGGAGGGCACATCGCGAGGCTCCAATCGGTTCAACCCGCATCGCAGGCTTTGGCCGTTGCGCCTCGCGCGACCCGGCGGCCGTCGCCTCACTGAACGATGGGTTTCGCACTCGGCATCGTGCCTGGCTATAATGGCCCCATGGCGCTCGACATCGCTCTGACCGTCGGTAGTTTCGACCAACGCGGCGGAATCGAACGCGTCACTGTCGACATGGCCCACGCCTATGCCCGCCTGGGGCACCGGGTGACCGTCTATGCGACGTCCTGGGACCCCCGTTACGCCGAGCGTTTCCATTTCGTTCGACTGCACGCCCCCCATCGTCCGGCCTGGCTCAGAACGGCATTTTTACCGCTCTCAGCTTCCGCGCGCCTTGCCCGCCACGACATCATTCACGTGCAGGGCACCAGTGCCTGGCAAGGTGACCTGCTCACCTTTCACTCGGTGCACGCCGCCTGGTGCGAGCAATCGATTCAATCGGACGGCGCCCTTTCCGTCCATGGACTGGCCAAGCGCCTCCACCCCTTTCATCGCTTGACGATTGCGATGGAAAAACGCCAGGTCAAGACCTGGCAAGGCCTGCTGCACGCCTGTTCAGGGGAGGTCGCTGAGGAACTGGCCCATCACTATCAGGCCCCCAGCGGACGCGTTTTCGCCCAACCCTGGGGCGTTGACACCACCTTGTTCCGGCCGGACCCCGAGGCGCGCGCGCGTCAGAGAAGGGCCTGGGGTGTACCGGAGGATACGCCCGTCCTGCTGCTGGCCGCGAATGAATTTGCGCGCAAGGGACTGGCCACCATCCTGGAAGCGCTCCCCGCGGTTCAACCTCATCAACCGTGGCTGCTGGTGGCGGGACGGGATGACCCTGAGCCGTATCGCGCCCGCATCCAGGCTCTGGGGCTCGACGCCCGCGTGCGTTTTCTCGGTAGCGTGGCCCCCGAAACGCTCTACCCCGCGGCTGACGCTTTCGTCATGCCCTCCAGCTACGAAGGCTGGGGCCTCGTGGTGGCAGAGGCCCTGGCCTGTGGCGTGCCGGTGCTGGCCTCACGATTCCCTGCCAGCACCGCGCTGATCCAGCCGGCCCAGAACGGCTTCCTCCTGAACAGCCCCCGCGATGCCACGGAGCTCGCTGGACGCCTCAATACCCTGCTGACGCCTGACTGCCTGGCCCACCTCCGGGACCAAGCCAGAGCCAGCGTGATGCACCTCGATTGGCTGCGGGTGGGGGAACGGCTGGTTGAGCTGGGGCAGCGAGGCGCCCAGCTCCGAAAGGCGGGAGGCCGCATGATGAGCCAACCTTGACCCTTGCCCCCTCGGGACGGTACAGTGGGCGCGCTTCGGGTCACCGTTCGTGCGACCGCCCCCTGTCGCGGTCGGCGTGAACCGTGCCCCATCGATTCGAGGAGGGACTTGCAAGATGGCCACTCAAGTGGGAATCAACGGCTTCGGCCGGATCGGGCGTCAGGTGCTTCGGGCAGCGCTGAAAGAGAATGCGCCCCTGACGTTCGTGGGAATCAACGACCTGACGGACGCCGCCACGCTCGCGCACCTGTTCAAGCACGACACCATTCACGGCACCTATCCGGGTGACGTGCGCACCGATGGTAACGCGATCGTGATCGATGGCAAGCGAATCCCCATCAGCGCGGAGAAAGATCCCGCTGCGCTTCCCTGGAAAGAACTCGGGGCCGAAGTGGTGGTGGAATCCACCGGCCGTTTCACCAAGCGCTCGGATTGTCAGAAGCACCTGGACGCCGGTGCGAAAAAGGTCATCATCTCTGCGCCTGCCACCGATGAAGACCTGACGGTGGTCCTCGGCGTCAATGAGGATGCCTATGACCCGAGCCAGCACCACATCCTGTCCAACGCCTCCTGCACCACCAACTGCCTCGCGCCGGTGGCCAAGGTGTTGCACGAGCAGTTCGGCATCATCAACGGGCTGATGACCACGGTTCACTCCTACACGAACGACCAGGTCATTCTGGACCTGCCCCACAAGGATCTGCGCCGCGCCCGTGCCGCCGCGGAGAGCATCATTCCCACCACCACCGGTGCTGCCAAGGCCGTTGCGCTGGTGCTGCCGGAGTTGAAGGGCAAGCTGAATGGCTTCGCCATGCGGGTACCGACCCCGAACGTGTCCGTGGTCGACCTGGTGGTGAACGTGTCCCGCGACGTGACAGTGGACGAGGTGAACGCCGCCCTGTCTGGCGCGGCCGATCAGGGCCGCATGACCGGCATCCTGAAATACACCACCGAGCCGCTGGTCAGCCGGGACTACATCGGCTGCGCCTACTCGTCGATCGTGGACGCGCCCCTGACGATGGTCATGGACAAGCGCGTGGTCAAGGTGATCGCCTGGTACGACAACGAGTGGGGTTATTCCAACCGCGTCGTCGACCTGGCGGCCTATGTTGGTCAGCGTCTGAAGGCGACCGTCTGAACCATCCGATGCCCGGAGCGCGCCTGCGCTCCGGGCTTTCCCCTTCATATCCCTTATAAGGAGGCCCCATGACTGCCACGGTGCTGCAGAAACGCTCGATTTCCGATTGGAGCGACGCCGACCTGCGAGGCAAGCGCGTTCTGGTCCGCGAAGACCTCAATGTTCCGCTGGATGGTGAGCGGATCACGGACGACACCCGCATCCGCGCGGCGGTCCCCACCTTGCAGGCACTGCGGGAGAAGGGAGCCCGTGTGATTGTCGTCTCGCACCTGGGCCGCCCCAAGGGCGTCACTGAAGCCCTGCGGCTCGACACCGTCGCCGCTCGTCTGGCGGAATGCCTGGGAACCCCCGTTTTGAAGGCCGCCGACACGATCGGACCAGACGCCCAGGCCAAGGTCGCAGCCAGTCAGCCTGGAGACGTGATCCTGTTGGAAAACGTGCGTTTTCACCCGGAAGAAGAGAAGAATGATCCCGCGTTTGCCCGAGCCCTGGCGGACCTGGCCGACTTCTATGTGAACGATGCCTTTGGAACGGCCCACCGAGCGCACGCGAGCACGGCGGGTGTGGCCGCTCACCTGCCCGCCGCGGCGGGCTTGTTGATGCAGAAGGAGATCGAGATCATGGGCCAGGCGCTCAGTGCGCCCAAACGCCCCTTGGTCGCCATTATCGGGGGTTCCAAAGTCAGTACGAAGATCGGGGTGCTCGATCATCTGGTCGGCAAGGTCGATGCCCTGGTGGTCGGGGGGGCCATGGCCTTCACCTTCCTGCGGGCGCAAGGCCACGCCACCGGCAAGAGCCTGGTGGAGGAGGACCAACTCGCCGTGGCGACGCGCGTCCTAGACCTCGCCGAGCGGATGAAAACGACCCTGATTCTGCCCTCGGATGTGGTGCTCGCGCCAGATATCGCAGCCCCTGCAGCCAGCGCCACGGTCGAGGTGACCGCCATTCCCGCCGACCAGATCGGCGTGGACGTAGGCCCCAAAACGCTGGGTCGCATCGCTGAAGTGCTGGCCGGAGCAGAGACGATCATCTGGAACGGTCCGATGGGCGTGTTCGAGAACCCGGCTTTCGCGGTGGGCACCGAGGCCGTCGCGCGTCAGTGCGCCGCGGCGACCGAGAGAGGCGCCATCACGATCGTCGGCGGAGGCGACTCGGTCGCAGCCGTGGAAGGCTTGGGCCTGGCGGACCGCTTGACCCACGTCTCCACCGGCGGTGGCGCGAGCCTCGAGTTCTTGGAAGGCAAGGTCCTCCCGGGCGTGGCTGCCCTCAACGACCGTTAGGAGGTGCTGCCCATGTCTTCCCCTCGTCGCCCCGTCATTGCGGGCAACTGGAAAATGCACAAGACCATGGCGGAAGCGCGGGACCTGAGCCGCGCCCTGTTGGCTCAGCTCGGGCCCGCCGAACTGGCCGCGGAGGTGGTACTCTGTCCACCTTTCACCGCGCTTGCGGCCGTATCCGAGTCAATTCGCGGCACGGCCTTGCGCCTCGGCGCCCAGAACATGCACTGGCAAACGCACGGAGCCTTCACAGGTGAGATTGCACCAGCCATGCTGGTGGAACTCGGGGTCTCTCACGTGATTCTGGGGCATTCCGAACGCCGTCAGTATTTCGCGGAGACAGATGACACCGTCGCTCGAAAAGTCGAATCCGCCCTGGCTCATCAACTCATCCCGATCGTGTGCGTGGGCGAAACGCTCACGGAACGCGAGGGCGGCCTGACCGATAACGTTGTCATCGTCCAGGTTCAGCGTGCCCTGCAGGGCCGCACGGCGGAGGAGGTCGCTGGACTCGTCTTTGCTTACGAACCAGTCTGGGCGATTGGTACGGGCAAGACCTGCGAGGCAGGGGAGGCCAACCGGGTCTGCGGCATCATCCGCGACACGGTGGGGCGTCTGTTCACCCCGGCGGCCGCCGCCGCCGTCCGCGTGCAGTACGGCGGCAGCGTCAAGGCTGAAACGATTGCAGAGCAGATGGCGCAGCCCCACATCGACGGCGCTCTGGTGGGGGGGGCCAGTCTGGAGGCCAGCTCGTTTGCGGCGATCGCCCGGCTCGGCCTCATTCCTACCCACTGAGGCGGCCATCCCGCGCCCCCCACGCCCCGTCTTGAACGCCTGAAAGCGAAATGACCTGCCATGACCCGACCCGTCGCCCTGATCATCTGTGACGGATGGGGGATCAACCCCCGTCGAGAAGCCAACGCCATCGCAATGGCCAGAACCCCGCACTTTGACGCGCTCAGCCAGCGCTGGCCCCACACCCAGCTGTTTACCTCTGGGCTGGCGGTCGGCCTTCCCGAGGGGCAAATGGGCAACTCGGAAGTGGGCCACATGAACATGGGGGCAGGCCGCATCGTCTACCAGGAACTGACGCGCATCGACGAGGAGATCCGACAGGGTCGACTCCAGGGCAATCCCGCCCTGGTGGCCGCCATGGACGAAGCCAAACAAACCAGTGGGCGGTTGCACCTGATGGGGTTGCTCTCCGACGGGGGCGTCCACAGCAGCATCCAGCACCTGTTTGCCCTGCTGCGGATGGCCAAGGACCGAGGGGTTCCCCACACTTACATTCACGCGTTTCTGGATGGTCGGGACGTCTCCCCTCGCAGCGCGCTGGGCTTCCTGTCTCAAACCGAGGCCATGCTGCAGGAACTGGGATACGGCCGGATCGCCACCGTCTCCGGTCGATACTACGCCATGGATCGTGACCAGAACTGGGAACGCATTGAGCGGGCCTACAGGGCCTTGGTGGAGGCGCGCGGGGAATCCGCCCCCTCCGCCCGGGAAGCGGTGGAGCGAAGCTACGCCGCGGATGTCTCGGACGAATTCCTGGTCCCCTGCGTGGTTGACGCGGCCGGACGGATGCAGAGCGGCGATCGCGTGATCTTCTTCAATTTCCGACCAGACCGCGCCCGCCAGATCTCCCGCGCGCTGACTCAGGCAGACTTCCCGCACTTCGAGCGCCCGGACTGGCCCAGCCTGCATCAGACCTGTTTGACGCAGTACGACGCCAAACTGCCCTTGCCGGTGGCCTACACGCCGCAGCAGTTGAGCGACAACCTGTCACAGGTGCTGGCAGAGCGAGGCCTCAGGCAATACCACACCGCAGAAACGGAAAAGTACGCCCACGTGACCTTCTTCTTCAACTGCGGAAGGGAGGCCCCCTACGAGGGGGAAGAGCGCATGCTGATCCCCTCGCCGAAAGTGGCCACCTACGATCTGCAGCCCGAAATGGCCGCTCCGGCGGTGGCCCAGGCGGCGTGCGCGGCATTGGATGGAGGCCACACAGACTTTCTGGTGATGAATTTCGCCAATGCCGACATGGTCGGACACACGGGCAACATGGCGGCGACCCTTCAGGCCATCGAGGCCGTCGATGCCGCGGTGGGCCGGGTGGTGCAAAGCGTGCTGGCCCAGGGGGGAATCGCCCTGGTGACGGCGGACCACGGCAATGCCGAACAGATGATCGACTATGAGACCCGGCAACCGCACACCGCTCACACCACCAACCCTGTGCCCCTCTACATGGCGGGTTCGGAGCGCCGGCTGCGGGAGGGGGGGGTGCTTGCCGACGTGGCCCCGACCATCCTGGACCTGCTCGAGCAGAGCGTTCCAGGCGCCATGACGGCACGTAGCTTGCTGGCGTAAACAGCGCCTGGAGGCAGCATCGGCCTCATTCTCGGTCAGGTTTAGTCGATTCTTAACACGCACTCTGTAACTTTTGCTCGTTTTTGGGTTCAATAGGGGGGTACCCCCAGGCGGTTGCCGTCGCATCACAGACAGGCACCTGGAGGACGCCACTGGAGGCAATCATGGAAACCAAGACCACACTGTCGACAGCGCAAGCCCAAGCGCTCGTTCAATTCGCCACCCAACTCAACCTGACGGTTTCCTGGGAATACAACCACCAAAACATCAAGCAGCTGGTCGGGAAATACCTCAAGGAGGTCGACCTGGCGGTGTGGTGGCCCCAACCCGAAGGTTTCGTCCCGCTTTCGGACGGTGCGGAGCAGCGCTTCGGTGCCTTCGTGGAAGCCAATCAGCTCGAAGTGGTTCA
Organism: Candidatus Sericytochromatia bacterium; assembly: GCA_035285325.1. Taxonomy (NCBI): domain Bacteria; kingdom Bacillati; class Candidatus Sericytochromatia; species Candidatus Sericytochromatia bacterium. Next base: position 49,212 of record JAYKJB010000001.1, on the reverse strand, counting down.
GCAGGAGGCGGCCCTGCGGGAACTGCCCAACGTTCCGGGCGGCTGGATGACCGCCATCGTGTCCAACCGTCAAACCTTTGGCGTGGCCTTCGCGGCCAGCCCCTCGGACGAACTCAGCGAGGCGGTCCTCAAGACCGTGTTGCCACAGCTCGGGCTGTCCAGGCTGGCCACCGCCTTGACCGATGAGGTGGCCAAGCGCACCTCGACCGACAAGGTGACGGGCCTGTGGAACCGTCAATACTTCAACGAACGCTTCCGGGAGGAGTGCGAGCGCCTGGTGCGCTCGAAGGAGACGGGCTCCGTGGCCATCATCGGCCTGGATAACTTCGGGGCCCTGTCCCGCACCATGTCCTCCGATGAAGTGACGCAGTTGTTCACCCTGGTGGGCCAGACGGTCCGCAACGTGATCCGCCAGACGGACTGGGCCGTGCGTTGGGACACCAACGAACTGCTGTTCTACTTCCCGTCCACGCCCGCGGAGGCGTCCTTGGAGGTCCTGAAGCGGTTCGGTAAGCGCCTGGTGTCTTCGCACGCCATTCTGGAGCCCTTGGTGGGGCTGTCCAGTACGGTGGAAACCACCTCGCCGCGCGCCTTGATCCAGCTGGCCACGCGCCGGCTTGACCTGGCCCGCAAGGATGGCCACCGTCGCGTGATCTGTTACGCGACGCCGGCCCACGGGCTTCAATTCTGGCGTGGAGAAGAAAAATAGCCGACTCCGAAGGGAACGAGGTCACAGGCCTGCGCGGCCTGCTCGGACAACCGCTGGCTCGCCAGCGGTTGTTTGCCGCATTGGAGCATCCCTCCCACGCCTATTTGCTGGCAGGCCCCGCTCACACCGGCAAGCGCACCGCCGCCAGGGCCTTTGCTCAGGCCCTGTTGTGCGATACCCCTGAACGGACTGGCGAGGGCCCGGATGCCTGCGGCGCGTGTCGCGCCTGTCGGCTGATTGCCGCGGGAAGCCATCCGGACGTGCGGGAATGGGACGTTCCGGAAGGGGAAAAAACCTTCAAGGTGGATCAGGTGCGCGAGTTGATCGCGGCAGTATCGTGCAAGCCCTTCTCCGCGAAGCGCCAGGTCCACATTCTGGCGGCCCTGGACGCCATCCATCCCACAGGGGCCAACGCCCTGTTGAAAACCCTGGAAGAACCACCGCTGACCAGTCTTCTGATCCTGCTGAGCGCCGATCTGGACGGCCTTTTGCCGACCTTGCGCTCGCGCTGTCAGATCGTGCGATTCGGCCTCACACCGCCGGAGCAACTGGTGGCCCTGCTGCGGGAACGCGGCGCCGAGGACGTCACCCGCGCGAGGACGGTGGCCCTGAACTCGGAGGGCCGCATCGGCTTGGCGCTGACCAGGCTCTCCGAGTCGCCCAACCCTGTGCTCCCCTCCGCTCCCTGGCCAGAAGCGCATCTTTCCGGCTACATGACCTGGGCCGACGCCCTGGCCGCGCGCCCCCCCGAGGAGCAAACGGCGGCGCTCGATTCCCTGCTGGGTCAATTGCGAGACCTGGCCTTGCTGGCGGCCCAACCGGACATCAGCGCTGAACGACTGCGCGCGAGCGACGCGCGCGAAAGCCTGCGTCATCAGGCCGCCAGCGCGCCAGTCACCACCTGGCTGCAAATGGCGCAGGAGGTCGAACAAGCACGTGAGGCCCTGCGGCGCCATGCGAATGCCCGGCTGGTCTTCGATGCGCTGGGACAACGCCTGCTGGCCCAGCCCCCCGTGTAACCTCGCCGCTTTCGGGGAATGCCATGGGCAGATTGGCCCTGCTCGTCGGGCCGTTTTTGATAGGTTATCCGTTTCCACCGTTTGCCACTTACTCGGCTTGTCCAACAGGCCGTCATCAGAATCGAGGGACCCTTGGCCCGACTGGCCATCCGGTTTCGGCCGGGTGACATCCGGCTGCTGGAGCACGCTCCGGAGGGACTGCTCCCCCGCACGCCCGTAGTGTTCGAACTGGACGGGGGGCTGGATTGCCGCCCCCTCTCGGTCATGGCCAACCCGGTCGTGGCCGCGCACGGCTCCTTGGGCGCAGCACGATTCGTGAGGGTCGCCACCGAGGCCGACCTGGTGCAACTGGAGTCAAAAACCACGGAAGAGGTCAAAGCGCGGGGAGTCTGCCTCACCAAGATTGCCCAACACGCCCTGCCGATGAAGCTGGTCGACGCCCTGTACACGTTGGACTTCAGTCGCCTGACCTTTCTCTACACCTCCGAAGGCCGCGTCGACTTCCGCGACCTGTTGCGCGACCTGACGGGCACGTTCCGACGGACCCGCATCTTGCTCAAACAGATCGGGGTCCGCGACGAGGCCCGCCATCTCTCCGGCGTTGGCCCCTGCGGCAAGGAACTTTGCTGTTCCACGTTCATCCGAGAATTCGCCCCGATCAACATCAAGCTGGCCAAGGACCAGGACATGTCGCTCAATCCGGCCAAGCTCTCTGGAGCCTGCGGACGCTTGAAGTGTTGCCTGAGCTACGAGGTGGAGGCCTATCGGGCCGCCAAGAAGCAATTGCCGCGCCAGGGAGCACGCGTGCTTACCGGCGGCGGGGAAGGACGCGTGCTTGAAGTGCAAGCGGCCCACGAGCGAGCCCTGGTGGAACTCTCCGATGGAACGGTGGTGGCACTCGCCCCGCACGAGATGAACGTGCTGGCCCCGGCACATCCCGGTGACTCGGCGCCAGCGCCCACCTCGGGTTCAGATGAACTCCGGCCGGCGGCAGCGCCAAACGCACCTTCGGCTCCCCCAGTCCCCCCTCGGAATGTGGGACCGACGCGCGAACGGGTGATCCCCGAAGCGTCGCCGCGGGCGTCTCGTAACGACCCTCATCACCCCTCATCGACCAGTTCCTGATCGCCTCAACCCACGCATCGACGCGTGATATACTGGCGTCGACATGCGCCACGTCTTCGTTGAAACCGGCCGTTGCCTCGCACGCCGAATCACCACCCTGCTCCTGGCCGGTGCGCTCTTGCTGGCGGGATGCGGTCGTTCGGACGGTGAACGAACGGTCGAAATCAAGTTCTGGACCATGCAGTTGAAGCCCACCTTCGAGGATTACGTGGGGGGCTTGATCAAGGCGTGGGAATCGAACCACCCCGGGGTCCGCGTGAAATGGGTCGACCTGCCAGCCAACGAAATCGAGAACAAGACGCTGACCGCCACCGCCAGTGGCCGCGCCCCCGACCTGGTGAATCTGAACCCGATGTTTGCCAACAAACTCGCGTCGGCCCGGGCCCTCGTGCCCTTGAACCTGCCGAAAGCGACCCTCGACGCCTATTTTCCGGCCGCCCTGGAGGCCAACACCGTCGCGGGGCGTTTGATCGGGCTCCCCTGGTATCTATCGACCTCGATCACGCTCTACAACGCTGACTTGTGGAAATCAGCCGGTTTGGAGACCGGTTCATGGCCGACCACCTACCGAGAGCTGGCAGCCGCCGCTCGCACCATCAAGCAGAAGACCGGCCACTACGGATTTCTGCCGGCCTTCGGCGACCGTGGCAAATGTCTGGATCTGTTCGCCGCCGACCACGTGCCGTTGTTGACGCCGGACGGCAAACACGCAGCCTTTGCTGGCCCTGAGGGTATCCAAACCCTGAGCTTCTGGGCGAGTTTGTTCCACGACGGGGTGCTGCCGCAGGAAGCACTGACACAACCCCATCGTGAGGGCATCGATCGCTTCCAGGCCGGACAAATTGCAGCCTTGCCGGCCGGTCCCCAGTTCTTGAAGATGGTCCGCCAGAACGCCCCCGAGCTGTATCAGCGCATTGGCCTGGGGCCGCAGGTAGGAGGCGCAGACGGTCGCGTCGGCATGCAGGTGATGAATTTGGTAATCCCCTCTGCCAGCCAACATACGGACCTGGCCATCGACCTGGCGCTGCATGTGACTTCGGGAGCCAGCCAGCTGGCATTCTGTCGCATCGTCCCGATCCTGCCTTCCATTCAGGTCGCCTCCCGCGACCCCTTTTTCCAGGCACCGCAGGAAGCGCCCCTGGAGGACCGGGCCCGTGCCCTGGCGGCCGCGCAACTTCAGCGCGCCACCCTGCTGGTCCCGCCGCTCTATCGCCAGGCAGAACTGGCCAAATCCCTCGACAACGCCCTGCAGCGGGCCGTCTTGAAACAACAGACGCCCCAGCAAGCCCTCGAACAGGCAGCCGACGAATGGTCTCAGATTCTGGCATCCTCGTAAATTCCGCGCCGCCAACCCCCGGGTCGCCCCACGCCCCGGGGCGCACCGCGCTGCGGGTGGCTGCGCCGTACCTGTTTTTGCTGCCTGCAGCCGTCGTCCTGGTCACCTTCCTGTTCGCGCCGCTGGCCTACGCGGGATGGCTGAGTTTCACAAACTTCAACGCGCTGGTGCCGCCGGACTGGGTGGGAGGTGCGAATTATGCGCGACTCGTTTCGGATCCGGTCTTCTGGAAGACCCTGCGCAACACGGTGATCTACCTCGCGGGCGTGGTGCCGGCCTTGGTTCTGCTGCCCTTGCTGCTGGCCGTGCTGGTCAACCACTCGCTGCCCGGCGTGACGTTTTTTCGAGCGGCGTACTATCTGCCCGTGGTCATTTCCATGGTCGTGGCCGGCTTGATGTGGAAGTGGATCTTTGCCGAAAATGGGCTGCTTAACTATCTCCTGGGCCTGGTCATCCCCTGGTTGGCAGCCCATCCGGTCGCCTGGTTGTCCCGCCCGGAAACCGCCCTTGCGGCCGTGATGGTCGTGACCGTCTGGAAGGGCCTGGGCTACTATATGGTGATCTACCTGGCCGGCCTCCAAACCATCCCTTCTGACATTTACGAGTCGGCGGCGATCGATGGGGCCAGTCGCTGGCAGACGCTGTGGCGGTTGACCGTGCCGATGCTCTGGCCGTCCATCACCTTCGTGGCGATCGTGTCGAGCATTTCGGCCTTGAAGACCTTCACGGAGATCTATGTGATGACCGACGGGGGCCCCCTGAATGCCAGTACGACCGTCGTTTATTATCTGTACCAGCAAAGCTTCCAGAACCTGAACATGGGCTATGCCAACGCCATCGGGATGGTCTTGTTCGTTCTGATCCTGGCGTTCTCCATCCTGAACGTGCGTGCCTTCGAGCGGGGGCAGGCGCCTGCTTGAGGCCCGTTTTCCCATGTCCAACGCACCCAAGTGGTCTCCCTCTCTGATGCCCTGGTTGCTGGCAGCGAGCTTGTTGCTCCTCGGTGCCGGCTGTGACCGTCTCAGTCGCCAGACCAGCCAAGAGTCCGCCGGAGCAGACCAGGGAGCCAGCCCCGGCGCCCCCCAGGTGGCGAGCCTCGCCGCGAGCCCGTCGCCCCCCGCCGGCGCGCCGGATGGGGCCGTGCTGTTCAAGACCCATTGCCAGGCCTGTCACGGAGAGGCGGGGACGGGCGGAATGGGCCCTGCGCTGGCAGCGGCGGCCCAGCGTGGGGAGGGGCATGTTCGCACCATGATCGCCAATGGCAGCCCCGATCGCGGTATGCCCCCTTTTGCGGCAGCGCTGACTCCCGGTGAGGTGGACGCCATCGTCCAGCACGTGGGGGCGTTCAAGTAACGGCGTCCAGGAAATCTCCGGCACGCAGCACGCCCGCATCGTTCACCTCAGCCAACCAGCCGTTGGCTCGCGCATAGCGAACCTCCATTTTCAGAGGGCCCGCTTCCAGACACGCCCCGGGCGCGAGTGTCTCCAGGTCCGAGGTATTGAGCCAGATGGCCGGTTGATCCGGATGAGGTTCCCCCGCTTGCGGCATCAGTTGAACCTGCGCCTCGCGCGCCAGAGACAGGACCCTTACCTCCCCAGCTGGCTCAGCCAGGGCCACCACCTGAGCCCTGAAGTGTCTGAAACTTCCGCGTTTCCCACCCTCTTTGGCGGCCAGCCAGGCCGGTCCGATCACCATGCCCGGATCAAGTCCCTTGGCCATGTCGTAGATCGTCAACGCGGCAGCTGATACGGCCGTGAGCGCCTCCATCTCGACACCCGTGGGCCCCTGCGCCTGCACGCGTGCCTCGATCTCCACCTGGGCCAGGGCCTCATTGAGACGAAAGTGCAAGTCAGCACCGGCCAGCGCCAAGGGATGACACAGCGGAATCCAGTCCCCGGTGCGCTTGGCAGCCATGATGCCCGCCAGTTGAGCGGTCGCGAGCACGTCCCCTTTGGAGATGGTCCCCTCCCGAATGGCATTCAAGGTCGCCGGGGCCATGCGCACCGAGCCGCGCGCGATCGCCATGCGCGAGGTCGACGGCTTGCCCGTGACATCCACCATGCGGGGGCGCCCCTCGGCGTTCAAGTGGGTAAAGCCTGACATCCTGACCTCCACCCTGAATCGCGGGCAGTCAAGGCCGCCCGGCGTTTCTGCTAGCTCGTCCGACCCTTCAGGCCAGCCGCCGTCTCACGGAAATCCCCGCGGCGAATGGCCTCCAGCAGGAACCTACCCACCGATCTGGGACATGGTACGCCCGCGCCCTGAAATCCCCTGGCCATCGAAGTGACGCTGCGGTTTGCGCTGCAGGTCCAGGGCGATCGCCTCCCGGATATCGGCCCAGGCCCCCCCGGAGCGGAGCAGGGCGCGCAGGTCGAGTTCGTGGTCCGACAGCAGGCAGTGTCGAAAACGACCATCCGCGGTCAGGCGAACCCGGTTACACGACGCGCAGAAATCGTGACTCATCTGGCTGATGAACCCCACGCTCCCCAGGGCACCCTGTACCTGCCAGTACCGAGCCGGGCCATTGCCGGCAAAATCGCGCTGAGCGAGGGGCTCCAGGCGATGCCGCTCAGCGATGCGAGCTTGCATGTCAGCGGAAGAGACGTAGCCGAGGTGCTGGAATCGGGCGTAGTCTCCGACCGGCATGAACTCGATGAAACGCACGTGCCAGGGGCGCTGCAAGGTCAACGCCACGAAGTCGACCAGTTCGTCTTCATTGAAGCCCCGCATCACCACACAATTCAGCTTGAGGGGCGCGAAACCCAGACGCTCCGACGTTTCCAGACCTTCCCAGACGCGCTGGAAGTCTCCCCCCCTGGTCATCTCCCGGAAACGCTCCGGGCGCAGCGTATCCAGCGAAATGTTGAGGCGCGTCACGCCCGCCACCTGCAAGTCACGCGCCAGCGTCGTCAGCAGCGCACCATTGGTGGTCAAGGCCAGATCACGAATCTCCGGCAGTGCCGCCAGGCGTGCCGCCAGGCCGGGCAGGCCCGGGCGCACCAGGGGTTCACCACCGGTCAGACGCAGCTTGGTGATGCCGAGGGGAACGGCCACTTCGCGGACAAAGGCCACGATCTCATCGAAGCTGAGCAGCTCCTCGCGAGGGGCAAACGCCATCCCCTCGGCCGGCATGCAATACTGGCAGCGCATGTTGCAGCGGTCCGTCACCGAAATGCGGAGATAGTCGATCCGACGGTCGAACGCGTCGTGCAAGAGCGCCATCGTGTTTCCCTCTGCCCCAGTGTAACGCAAGCCCAGGGTGACAGCGCCAGCGAGAGGCCATCGCGATGCCTTCAAGACCGACTAGCCGCGATCACCCTGCCCCGGTGGTCTGAGCGACCGCTTTCAGAGCCAGCGCCAGGTTTTCAAGATGGCTGTGACGTCCCGCTCGATGGCCCCAGCCTCAGGGGTGCGTTTGTCCCATTCACTGACGATGCGCCAGTAACGACTCCGATAGATGAAGCCCCGTTCGATCACGTAACGCTTGCCCTCGGCGCCGTCGCGATTGCTGTTGATCTGAAAACCACGCACCTCATCGAGCGTCAGCGCCGCCTGGGCGAGATAGCCATCCCCGGCCAGCCCGCGGGCCTCCGCTTGACGGCTTTCCAGGCGCGTATCGCCCGCCTCCTCGACGGCCACGCGCAGGCCACCGACCCCAGCACCGGGCACCAGTTGCAGGGCAATCGGCTCGGTTTGCTTGAGGGCGACCCGCCAGGGATGCGGCACGCGCACCAGAAAGGCATCGAATTCCAGGACTTGGGGCTCCGGCGTGGGGGTGGGCGTGGGACTGGGACTGGGCGAGGGCGTCGATGCCGGGGGCGGCGTCCGCGCGATCGGCGCACCACCGGAGGTGGGATTGCCCCCAACCAGCACGGGGCCCGTGATCACCGGCGGAGGGGTCACGACCCAGGGGACCGAGTTGAACAGCACCGGAACCCCAGGTGGGCCCTCGGTGGGGCCCACCCCCGCGTGGGGCACGGGCGAGCTGGAACCGCCCGGCGCCACCCCGGCGGGGGGAGGCAGGTGGTCGCAAGCGACGAGACTGGCCAGCGCCAGCCATCCCGCCACACGTTGAGTCCATTGCGTCATATGCGCATTATAACCGCCCCATCCCCTCCGGCGCGGCCCCGCAACACCCGGTTGAGGGAAAACAAGGCCTGAGGCTGACGTGGCGGTGGCTGGCGGGTACAAGGAATGAGAGAGCCAGTGCTTCCCTCTCGCTTCGGGTCTCTTCATCGATGCGTCCCACCTCTTACTTTCTGGCCCTGACCCTGATCACGCCGCTGGTTGCTTGCAGCCCACCCGACAGCGCGGCGGCCCCGGCTTTGGCCCGGGCGCAAGGCCGATTGGCCTGGCCCTCGGCTGGCCCGCGCTATCCTCTCCAGCAGGTTCCCGAGTCCCTCCGGCCCTTCTCGAAAGCATTTCTCCATCACCTTGAACTGTACGTCCGTCGGCGCGACAAGCCCACGCAACCGGATGTGCTGCTCGGCGTGCTGGAGCCCGGGCAATTCGACCGGCCCATCTGGGTCGACGGCTTGACCCCCCAGGCTCCCTATCGCGTCCTCGCCAAGGCCTACCAGGCTTGGGACGCGAGCCGAAGCACCGAATTGGTGGAGGCTCAGGTCGACGCGTCCAGCATCACCGACTTCATCGCTGGCCCCCCCGACAGTGTGACCGACCTGGATGCCCTGGGGGGCATCCGGGTCGTCCTGGCGGAACGCTCCTTTGTGGCGCAGGCCACGGGAAGCCTGGCCATCACCTGGGGCCGTTTCGACGATCCGCCTGCCGCAGAGACCCTGCGCCAATGGGAATGGCCCCGATGAGGCGCGCGGGAAGCCTAGCCGTTCACTGGAACGAGTTGGCCCGCCGAAGCGTGGTGGTGGCCGCATCCTGGGCCTGTGGAGCCTGTCACCCTGTCGGTCCCGGCTCGCCGGAGCCCCGCTCGTTCCCGCTTGATGCCACGCAAGGCCTGCAACGGCTGCGATTGCAAGGCCAGGTGCTCCACCAGGGGCAAGCCGTGCGAGGGGCTCAGTTACAGGCGTTCGATCTCGCCACCGAACGCGTGGTGCCTGTGATGGCGATGGAGACCACGACGTGGTTCACCGACGACCAGGGCCGCTTCAGTCTGGAATTGCTGACACGCTCCCCCCATCAGGTGTTCAAACTGATGGCCGTGGGGGAGGGGCGCGCCTATGTGACCCTCTGTGATGGACGAGGCCAGTCGCTGAGCAGCGATGTGGCGACGAGGAACGCCCGTTTCCAGCTGGCCCAATGGCCCCTTGCTGCCCCCGTGCGCCTGACGCCAGCCAGCACGCTGCTGGCTCAGGTCTTGGAGGGCCCTCTGCAACTGCAGTTCCGTCTGCCGGACACCCAGCGGGATGTCGCCGTGGCGCAAAGTCTGGACGCCACCCGGCTTCTCGTTGACCAGCTAGAAGTTGGCCTGGGCGCCAATCCGATGCTGGCCGAACGACTCGTGCGCAATGTCGACACCCAGGGACGGGCGCGAACGCGGGAAACCTTGGTGGCGCCCTTGGTGTCGTTGGATCTGCTGACCGCGGTGAATGACCTGACGAACCTCGTGGTGCGAACCTTCAACCGGCAAACCGACCCTTTCGTCCCCCAGGTTTCCCGGGAAGCTGGATTGGCGCCATTGTCGCCGGAGGCCTTTCCCCTGGGAACCTTCAACCTGTCAGAGGATGGAAACTTCAGCTACGTGGACGCGAACGGCCAGGCCATCGATGGCGTGTTGACGCTCGAGGCCCTCAGCGAGGAGCCCCTCCCCTCCTCCGCGCCCCCCAGCGGGCCGACGGGAGCCCTCGCGTCTCCGGAGCCGGCTCCTGGCTTCATTCCGGGCAGTGAAAGCTTTGCCTCCGCCACTCTGGCCATTCAGGATGGTTCCTTGCGCAATCCGACAGCCAGTGAGGGTGTGACGCCGTGAACGCGCGTGCCTCCCACATCGTCACGGCAGGATTCGTCGTTTTCGCCGGATGGCTGCTCACCGCCTGCGACCAGGCCCCGGCTGTCACGAGCGAACCGGGCCTGGTCGCGAAGGGTCGCATTGCGCTCACCGCGACGAGGGCCCCACTGGCACGGGGATTTCGTCTGCAGACCCTGCGCAGCCGTAACGATGAGGCCGCCCTGCTGGCCGGCGAGATCCACGTCTTTCTGCGGCGCCTCGGCGATCCCCCGCCCGGGAGCTTGCTGGCGGTGCTGCCTGGAAGCCGCCGGGATTTGACCCTGTATCGGCTGCAGAAGGACCAGACCTACGAGGCGCTGCTGCGGGCCTCCAAGCCCGACCCGGAGCAGCCGGGGGGCTTGCTGCCGATGTCGGACGATGCCAGCTCGACCGTTCGCTTCGACACCCTGCCGAGCGGGGGCAGCTATGCCACCACCCGCGAGGTCACCTTTCAACTCAAGCTGAGCGACCAGGTATTTTTGGGCATCGCCAGTGGCACGGCCCATATCACTCAGGGCGAAATCGACGATACACTGGAGTTCGAGACCCTTGCCACCTTCTTCCCCCGGTTGTGAATCCCGCCTTCCCGACGGAGGAGGTTCCCGATGACGAGACCCCACCCCCCATTCCGCGCCTTCCTCTGGCTCCTGGCCCTGCTGTTCGCAGGGGGGTGCGTCCTGCCGCTCGGTTCGGCCAGCCTGCGCGGGGAGGGGCCAGTCAAGGTCACAGGCAAAGCCCGCGTGACGGCTGGGGCCACCGGCTATCGGCTGGCCCAGGCGCAGACGTATACCATGACACCCTATGTCGCCAGCGATATCGCCACCATGGACGTGATCATCTGGCAAAGCAATGGTTCGGGCGACCTGGATTCCGATGAGAACTCGGTGGCAACGGCTTTCTTGGGCAGCGTCACGGGTCCGGATGCGCCCATCGTGATCGAAAACCTCAAAAAGGAAAAAACCTATCGGGTGCGCCTGGTCGCCTATATCGGCCGGAACGAAACCCATCCAGAGGGGCGTGTGCTGGCGCAAGGCGCGCGCTTTGACGACGAAAGCACCGCCTGCATCACCCAATTCTCGACGGGGTTGGAGGATTTCCGGGACGGCATGAGTTTCAACCTGCGTCTGCGCAACCAGACCTTTGCCGGTGAACGCGAGGGCACCGCAGCCATCACGCCTGGCGTGATCGTGGACACCTCAAGCCCGGAACAGTTGGGCAACTGACCGGCGTGCCGGAATGAAACCGATGCCCACCTCCCGCTTCCCCGACTTGAGGGCCACGGCCATGACGGCCTGGGCCCTACTGGGACTGGCCTGCAGCGTGCTGCCCCCGGCCGCTACCTCGGCCCGATCGGCCGGCGTCAGCGTGCAAGGGGTGGCCCATCTCTCGCCCAGCGCGGGCGCCCCGCGCCGTTTGATGGCCTACGTCCCCTACACCGCCACGGACGTGGACCATCTCGAAGCCAGCATCTGGCGAGCGGACCAGTCGGAAGCCACGTTGCTCGACACCCAGTTCAACCTGGACCCCGCGACCCCGATCGTCATCACCAACCTCAAACAGCACACCGATTATCGCGTTCGTTTGAAGGCATTCGATGGTTCGGGGGCTCGCATCGATAACCAGGGCCCCGAATGCGTCAGCGAGTTCAGCACGGGCCAGGTGGACGCCACGGGCACGTTGACCTTCGGCGTGAGACTGGCCGACCGGGTATTCCCCGGCGTCGCTTCCGGGACCATCGTGGTCACGGGCGACGCGAGCGCGGTCGCCACGGCCACCGTGGCCTTGCGTCACCAGGGCGCGCTGCTGGACCAGCTTGAAGTCTCGGGAGGCAATCTGGGCACGGTGATCGAACTCAGTCACCTGAAACGCGACCGGGAATACGAGGTGCTGGTGACCGCCGTCGACGCAGCAGGTCACCCGGTCGATGACTGCGAGGCAGCGACGCCCGCCTGCCTGGCCACTTTCACCATGGACCCGTCGGGTCCGATGGCGCCGCTGAGCTTCGGCTTGCGCCTGCCTTGAGGGCGAAGACAGCCTGCTCCCGGTCCGTCTCCACGTCCCGGCGAACCAGTTGTCGCATCACGCCAGCCTCGAACCACGCCGGAGCGGGCCGCAGGCGTCCGCGCGTCGCAGGGCTGACAGTGGCTCAGGATTGCCTGTTGGCGCATCGAGGGGCGTCACCCAGGATTGGGGGGACGCCGAAGCGGCGTTGAGGTGAAGGAGGAGCCAGATGCAAAGCAACACCTTGAAGCAAGCCAGTTACGTGGCCCTGGGCGCCGGGGTCGGGGCCATGGCGCTGTCCGCACTGACGTTCCTGGCCGGGCGCAAGGATGACGGGGGCAGCCCGCGCCACACCGGTCAGTTCATCGGTTTGTGGGTCCCCACGCTGTTCATGCTGGCCGAGATGCTCGATCGCATCGCCGTCGAGGATGATTCGTTTCTGGGAGTCCCGGTCGAACGCCCCAAACGCGATGCTCAAGGTCTTCGGAGTGCGGCGGAGCAACTGATGGGCCGAGTCCGCTGAGCGCCAGGCTCAGCCGGTTTTACTCGCCAGTTGCTCGCTCACGGTCGCGATCGCCCGGCGCATGCTGGTGACCAGGCGATCGCAATCTCCCCGCGTGATCACCATCGGGGGCTGCAAGCGCAAGACGTTGCCGTGGAGGCCGCCTCGGCCCACGATCACGCCATCATCCTTCATCAGTTCCAGCACGCGCTTGGTCTCGACCAGGGCCGGGAGCTTGCTGCGAGGGTCTTCCACCAGTTCGACCCCCAACATCAACCCCTTCCCTCGCACGTCTCCGATCAAGGGGAACTCCTCCTGGAGGCCCCGCAAGGCATCCAGGAGGTAATCGCCCAACTCCCGCGCCTGAGCCATCAGATGCGCCTGTTCGATGTAATCGATGGTGGCCAGGCTGGCCGTCGCGGAAATCGGATTTCCACCGAAGGTGTTGATGGTTCCAGCCTTCAGGCTCTCCGCAATCTCAGGCGTCGTGATGCAGCCTCCGATGGCGAAGCCGTTGCCCATGCCCTTGGCCATGGTGATGATGTCCGGTTCGACGCCATAGTGCTCAATGCCGAACCAGCGGCCGGTTCGCCCGAAGCCCGCCTGCACCTCATCGATGTGGAAGACCATGCCGTGGCGCTGCGTGATCTCGCGCACCACCTTGAAATAGTCCGGCGGCGGGGTAATGATGCCACCCACGCCCTGCATGGTTTCCGCCACGAAGGTGGCAGGAGCCCCGGTCGTTTGCGTCTTGATGACATTTTCGACATCTTTGGCGCATTCCAGCGCGCAGGCGCTGGGCACCTTGCCGTAGGGGCAGCGGTAACAGTACGGGTTCTCCGCGAAGCTGATGCCTGGCACGGGCACCGGATCGACCCGATAGGAGGCGATCGCCGTCAGGCTGGCAGCCAACCAGGACCGCCCGTGATAGGCGTGCTTCAGGGCCACGATTTCATTTCGCCCGGTAAAGCGCTTGGCAAGCAAGACGGCCGTCTCGTTGGCCTCGGTGCCGCTGTTGGTCATGATGCTCATCTGGAGGCGGCCGGGCGTGATCTGCGCCAGCCGTTCGGCCAGGTTCACCATGGGCTCGGTCAGGAACACCGTGCTGGTATGCTGCAAACGTCCGATCTGGTCGATGACGCGCTGGTTGACCTGCGGGTTGGAATGACCGACGCTGACGGTGCAGATGCCGGCAAAAAAGTCGAGGTAACGTCGCCCGTCCGAGTCGAACAGGTGCTGCATTTCGCCCCTCACCAGGTTCATGGGGCGCTCGTAGTAGTGGGCCAGCGTGGGGGCCATGTACTGTTGGCGCTTGGCCAGCAGTTCGGCAGGGGTCAATGGTTCGCTCACGGCAGCTCCTTTTTGACCAGCGAGGCCGATGGTGAAGCAGCGACGCAGCCAGGGCCCCGAGCAAGCAGAGGCGGCCACAATGACGCCTCCAGGAATCCCATCCCAGCGGGGTCGCGACGCCTGGCCCCGGCTGTTTGGCGAAGGTTTCCCTCCGAGGGATATCCTAGCACAGGGCCCCAGGGCGGACAGCCCTCCTCACCCGGGCGAACGTGCGCCCTGAGGGCATTCCAGGGGGAATGTCACCCGCGCGACGGCCCCAGAGGAAGCCCCCTCGGGTCGGCCCCCACCAGCGCTGCCCCCGGACGCACGCTCAAGGAAGCAGCGCCGACAAGTCCTGATAGGTTTCGGGACGGCGGTCGCGATAGAACTGCCAGGTGTGGCGTGTCGCCTTGATGTCATCAAGATTCAAGTCCGCCACCAGCAGTTCGTCACGGTCCCGCGAGGCCGTCGCCAGAAATTGACCGCGCGGGTCGACAAAATAACTTTGCCCGTAAAATTCCCCGATGTTCCAGGGAGCTTCCGTGCCAACCCGATTGATGGCGCCCACGAAATAGCCGTTGGCCACGGCGTGGGCGGGTTGCTCCAGTTTCCAGAGGTATTCGGACAGACCTGCCACCGTAGCGGAGGGGTTGAACACGATCTCCGCCCCGTTCAGGCCCAGCAAGCGAGCCCCCTCCGGGAAATGGCGGTCGTAGCAGATGTACACGCCGACGTCCGCGTAGCGGGTTTTGAAGACGGGATAGCCCAGATTGCCGGGTTTGAAGTAAAACTTCTCCCAGAAGCCTGGGTGCGTGTGGGGAATGTGCTGCTTGCGATATTGGCCCAAGACGGCCCCATCCGCATCAATCACGGCCGCCGTGTTGTAGTAGGTTCCCGTTCCCACTTCTTCGTAGTAAGGGACCACCAGCACCATCCGATAACGTTCCGCCAGTTCTCTGAAGCGCTGGATGGTCGGGCCATCGGCCCGTTCAGCGGAACCGTACCAGCGCGTGTTCTGCTCGGCGCAGAAGTACGGGCCGTAGAATATTTCCTGGAAGCACAGCACCTGCACCCCTTGGGTGGCCGCCTGCTCCACAAAGCCCACGTGCTTGTCGACCATGTGACGCTTGATCTCGTCGATGGCGCGGTCGCTTGCGATGTCGCAAGCCGCCTGAACGAGGGCGCACTTCACGTTGCGTGCCATGGTGGGACATCCTCCCTCTCGCCGCCTCGGAGGGCTCCGGGCAGCCCCTGCGCGTCGCCCATCAGCGCCAACGCGCCGAAGCATCGACTGGGCTGGATTCTGACCGAAGCGTACCCACGCGTCAAGGCAAGCGCCACAACAAAACGCCCTGACCCACCGAAGGGCCAGGGCGAGCGTCTCGGGCGTCCCGAACTACTTGGTCGGATAGAACACGTTGTTGAGCGAGTTGGCCTGATTGAAGAGTCGGCCGGGAGCGAACTTCTGGATTCGCTTGTTGCCGGAATCCGAGATGAAGATGTAGCCGTCCTTGTCGATCGCGATCCCGTAGGGACGGTCAAACTGTCCGTTGCCACGCCCGGCCGAGCCGAACTCGGAGACGAAGCGCCCATCCCGGTCGAAGCGTTGCACCCGGTTGTTGCCCGAGTCCACCACGTACACGTCGCCGTTCCGGTTGTCGATGGCCAGGTCAGTGGCCCCCCGGAACTGGCTGGGACCGGAACCCGAATTGGTCGCGAACTGCAAGACCGGCTTGTTGCTGCGGGCATCGAACTTCTTCACGGCCGCCCCGGGGCCCGCCGAGTTGTCGAGGACATAGATGAAATTGGCGTTGTCGACCGCCATCCCGCGGAATCCGCCATTGATGGCCGCGTTATCAGCCGTTCCAGCAAAGTCTCGCGAGGCCGCCGTCAGGTTGACGTCGAACAGGACCACCTTGCTGGTGCCCGAGGAACTGACGCCAATCTGCCCGGAGTTCAGAACCGCCACGTCGAAGTTGTTCTTCACGTTCTCACCAAACTTGGTGATGTAATCGCCATCCGAACTGAACTTGACGATGCGGTCCCGGTTGGTCTCCGCCACGTAGACGTTGCCACCGGCATCCACGTCGACCCCGTAGGACCAGGACAGGTGATTGAACACGTCAAAGGCCCGGCCGGTCTCATTGCCCCGACTGAGGTTGAACTTCTGGCCGCCGAAGCGCTTCACGAAGCCCCCGTTCAGGTTGTACTTCTTGACCTCGCAGCGACGGTCGAGCGGCGTTCCGTACCCGATCCGGTCCACCGCGTAGAGGGCGTTTCGGTTGTTATCGAGGGCCAACCCGTAGGGTTCGACCAAGCCGCCAATGGCCGTCAGAAACGCATTCGAGGCCGCTGCGATGGCCGGGCTCAGCTGGATCGTGGGGAGGTTGACGGTGGTATTCGGGACGACGTCCGCAATGATCGATCCCTGGGTGGCGAGGTACACGTAGTCAGGGCGGTTGACCACGACAATCTGCTTGCCCTGGGGCACGTTTTGCAGGACAAAGTTGCCCGAGGAGTCGGTCCGCGCCATCACGGCCGGTTGCACGTTCTGGACCTCGACGATCACATCCGGGATGCCCATCTTGGTCCGTTCGTCCATAATGCGCCCCGTGACGGTCCCGGTGGGGAGACGGTTGTAGGGTCCCCCGACCGGCGACAGCAGGCCGTCGCCCCCGTAGGCTGGAAGGGCCGGTACGTCCTGATAACGGCCGCAACCCGTCATCGTCCCGCTCAACAGGAGCAGGGCAACGAGTTGCAAACTGGCGGACGTCTTGGACATAGCGAACACCCTCTCGGAGATTTTTAACGCGCTGTTAAGTGCCACACGGGATTTATCGCAGAAGGGTCGGCTCGACTTGCCTATGAGCAGGTTAAAGTATGACGAAAATAGGATGAATATGGCCAGTTTCCCCGAACCCTGCGGTGGCCGTCAACGGTCTCGCCAGGCCGCTCGAACGCCCAAAATCAAGTCCGACCTGCGCAAGCAGGTCGGACCAGGAAAGGGCCGCAGGCCAGGCGCCTGTGCCGCCAGATCAGACGGATAGAAATGATGGCCCCAAGGCCTCACGGTGAGGCGAGACGCTGCCACCGGCCGTCGAGGCGCTCGAGCGTCAAGCGCAACCGAGCAGGGCGTGGCACTCCGTCAGCGTTCGTACCAGCCCTCGGGACTGGGCCCCATCGGAGGCAGGTAAATGCCCGCGTCCGATGCCCGGCGAGCGAACAAGGACTTGCGGCTCAAATTGTCGAACAGATGACGGGCCACTGCATCCGAGAGTGCATCGTGGTGCGCCGCAATGTCAGCATGATGCGCCGCCAGACCGGGAAGAAACTCGATGGTCATCCGGCCCTGGGACTGACACGTGGCGATGAACAGCACGAAGCCCGCCCGCGAACCGATGCGGAAGGCCACCGTGCCGCAGTGCCCCAGATCGGTCTTGCGCTCGATGGTGATTGCACCGACGTCCATACCCCACCCACCTTTCGCACACCCCCGCTGTCGTCTGCACTTGACCCTTCGCGTGCCAGACCCCCAGCGGACAAGGCGCAATGCGTCTTCGTGCGGCATTCTACGGCGGCTTCAAGCGTGGCGTCAGCGAGTTATGTCACATTTTCAGCGCCGGGGCAGCGCCGAGTTGCTGGCAAGCCGTTTGGCCCAGGGGTGCACAGCCCGAATCACCACGGACTCGCGAAAGTAAATCCGGTTGGGGGTGTGGGCGTAGGCGCCCTTCGCTTGATAGATGGCCACAGCCGGAAAAGTGGCCGTGAGAAGGCCCGCGACCACCCCCAGCAAGGCGCCCAACAGCTTGTCGTACACGCCCAAGCCGATGTTCTCGATCAGCCCCGTCACCACGAAGCCCACCCCTTGGAAGGCCACGAACATCACCAGGGCCAGCACCAGCCGGTTCAGCAGTTCATGGTTGGGCGAGCCGTAGCGGATCAGGTAATGCATCGGCTGAGCCAGCAGAAGCGGCATGACCCCGGACATCACCATGGCGGCCCCCAAGGCCACCAGGGTCACGACGCTTCGGAAGGTTCCCGTGATGTAACCTTTCGCGGTGAGCACAAAAATGGCCAGGAGCAGCAGGAAATCGAGGAAACCGGGTTTGAGCACGCTGAGTTGTTCTCCCCATGATTCTGAAATGGACACCCACGCCAGCCGCCGTGACGACCGGGTGAGCAGCCCTGCGATTGTACCGCCATGCGTCGATTGGCGTCGGGCGTGGGGGCCGCTCCCTCAAAAACCCCTTGCACCAGGGGCCAATCGACCCCCATCCGCCGGAAGGACCTCCACGCCATTGACGTCGCGAGGCCCCTGGCGCGGCTGCCTTCACCACGTCAGCATACCGCAACCCGGTTGTGACCTTCCGACACGCGGCAAGCGGCGCGTGAATGGTATCCTGACGAGGCCCTATGCGCAGCACGTCCGAAATCCTCCACGACACTCGCCGGATCTTGACCACTCACCCTGTTTTGTGGATGCCGGCCTTTGCCATCATCCTGCTGCAGGATGCCGTGTTGCCACTGAGTTTGCGCGGCGGCAGCCCGACCCAGGCGCTCGCGGCCCTGAGTGCCGCCTTGAGTGCCGTCTTGCTCGGCGCAGGCTGGTACGCCCTGATGGGGCGTGCCGTGCGGGAGGGGAACCCGAGCTGGACCGACTTCCTGGACGGCATCAACGCGCGCTGGCTGACCCTGCTGGTCGGAACGCTGGCCCAGTGGGGGCTGGTTCTGGCCTGGGCGGCCATGCTGTTCTGGTACGGGGAACACACTTATGGATGGGAAAGGCTGCTCGCCTGGTTCAAGCCTCTGCTGGAACTGCCTCCCGCGGCCCAGCAAGCCGCGCTGGACCCGAGCCGCATTCCAGCCTGGGTGGTGGGCTGGATGAACCTCTTTGCCCTCTGGTTTGTCAGCGTGGCGGTCCTGCACGTGCTGCTGCTGTTCTGGCAGCCGATGGTGGTGCTCAAGGGCTTGAGTTGGCCGGCCGCCTGGCTCGGCAGCTGTGGCTTGACCCTGAGACGCTTCACTCAGGTGCTGGCGATCGGCCTGTTGCATGGGGTTGCCTGGTTGGGCGCCCGATTGATGATCGCCACGCTCCATCCGGCCTTCACGTTGATCGGGGTAATGGCCTACATGGTCACGGTGGCATTCTTCACGTTGGCTTACACCATGCTCGTCGAGGACGAGTGGCCGGCCAGGGCGCCCAACCTGGATGTGCGGGCTTGACGTGGGAGCGCGTCCCATCAGCTTCCCCTCGTCCAGGCGAGGAGGGGAAGGATGAGCCCCGGTGCCAGCCGCGCTGACCAGGACGACACCAACCCGGCCCGGACGCGATTCTGGCTGCTGCGCCTGCTGATCACGGGATTGAATGCCCTGGCGCTGCTCGGAACGAGCGCTGGCCTGGTTTATGCCGCACTGGCCTACTACGCGACGAAAAACGGGGCCGAACTCGCGCGGGCCACGGATGCCCTGTTCTGGAGCGGGGTGATGATTGGCGTGAGCATCTTGCTCGCATTCGCCACGCAGCTCGGACGCGTGCTGCTCGCCATCGAGGAGAATACCCGGCGTTTCGGGCGCCCCATTCGGCCACGCAAACCCCGTGGCTAGAACCGCTCGCGAATGAGCTCCCTTCATCCGAGGTCGTCTGGCAGGGAAAATTTAACACCTGCTTCGTTCAAAGTTAGATGACACTTAACCGAGTTTGGCGGACGGATGCGGATACATGCGATGTCCCCCCCTGACCGGAGTCGTCACCATGTACAATCCTGTGCGTCCCGTCGGCCTGCCCCCCGCCATGCCCCAGGCGGGCTATCCGCGTGTGGCGCCGGCCGCCCCCATGACGTTCCAGCAAGGGCCCGTGGCCTATTCGACGGCGCCTGCCCAGGGCGGGGGATTCGCGCAGTTCGTCGAGAACCTCGTCAGCGGCATCGTCAACTTCTTCAAGCGGTTGTTTGGTGCCGCCGGTTCGCCTTCGGCCCCGGTGCCGACGCAGCCGAGTAACCTACCCAGCCAGGATGCGGTCCTGGCCCAGCAGTTCGGCTTGCTGGCCAGCCCCGACAATGTGCGCCTGTTCCGTGAGGCCCTCGCCCGCGCTCAGTCGGAGCCGGGGGTGATTGGACCGGGACACGCCCAGGGGGATGCCGTGGCTGAGTTGCAGCAGGTCCTGGCGCACTTCGGCTATGCCGTTCCCACCACCGGGCAATTCGACGCGGCCACCGCCGACGCGGTGATGCGCTGGAAAGCGTCGGTCGGCCTGACGGAAGCCTTTGTATTTTCGAGTGGACAAGCCGGCACCACCCCCTTCGTCGACGCGCGGACCAAGGCCAGGATGCTCGCCTTGCTGACGGGCTCCCCCAGTGCGCCGGCCAACCCCGGGATGCCGACCACTCCCGGCGTGCCGGTCGCCGCCCTCCCGCCGGCCCCATTGCCCCTCCCTGTCGCGCCTGTCGCCCCGCCCCCGGCGGCGACTCTGCCCGTGGCACCGGCCGTGCCGCCTGCGGCGCCCCTGCCTCCGGCGCTCCCCCCAGCCGCTCCCCTGCCTCCGCCCGTGGCCCCGATTCAGCCGGCTCCAGTACAGCCAGCACCAGCGCCCGTGAATCCGCCCTCGCTGCCCTCTCAGCCGTCTGCTCCGGTGGGCACAACCCCCGCAAGCCCACCCCAAGCCGGTGACACGCTCAGCGCTGAAGAAACCAAGGTGGCCCAGGAAGCCGGCCTGCTGGCCACCAAGGCCAATGTCGCCAAGTTCGTGGCGTCAGCGGCAGCGCTGGAGGCAGACACGCAAGCGGTGGGCCCGGGACTGAACGATGGGCGGGACGTGATCAATGAACTGCAGCAGGTGCTCGCCTCCTTCGGCTATGCCGTCCCGCTCACCGGAGTGTTTGACGCGGCTACCGTGGAGGCCGTCCTCAAGTTCAAGCGCGAGAATCAGCTCACGGAAGACTACGTGATGGCGGATGGAACGCCTGGCGCCCACCCGTTCATCGACCAGCGGACCAAGGCCGCGATGATCAAGAAGCTGGGCGGCTGAGCCCCTGGGGCCACCGGAAGTCATCTTCTGCCCGACCAACCGGTCTGAGCGAACCGGGGCCATCAGGGTCAGGCCTGGGCAGAGGATGGCAAAGCAGCGGAGGGTTCACCAGCGCCGCCATCGAGCAAGCCCAGCGCCACATAAGTGAACTTGCGAAGGGCCAGGACTGCAGCAGCCAGGGCGGTCAACAGGGCCACCTGCCCGGGCAGGAACTGAATCACCTGGTCATAGAAGAACGGAAGCCACAGGGAGGGAGTGCCCAGCACCCCCTCCCGCAGGAACTGAAAAACAAAGCCCACGGCCTGAACGATGAGCAAGGCCTTGAAAAAGCCCGACCAGATCGCGCCGAATCTCGGCTGAACCGCCAGTTGCCCCGCCACCACCACCGCCGGCAGGAAAGCCAGGAGATAGCCAAAGGTGGCCTGAGTGACGTAGTCCAGGCCACCGCCAAGCGAGAACACCGGCAAACCGCCCAGGCCTATCCCCAGATAAAGCATCGCCGCCACCGCGCCTCGCCGGGGTCCCAACCAGGCTGCCGTCAGCCACAGGAGGGGAAGCTGCGCGGTGATCACGTGGGAGCCGAACACCAGGCCGCGCAATTCGTAGAGGCCGTCCGCCGAAGACAGATGCCGAGGAGGTCCCCAGGTCAGAAATGGAATCTTCACGGCCACGAAAGCGCTGCAGGCGAGCAAGGTCGTGAACAGAAGCAGTTGCAGCAGGCGTAACATTCCCAAACATCCACCAGGGGAAAGAGACAAGAGCACGGGCGCCAGGCCCCTGCGGCATCATACCTCGCGCGGACGAGGCCCTGCACCCCGCGGGCGCAAAGATGCTTTATCAGGCAGGCCGGAATAAGGTATACTGCGGGCCACATTTTAAATGCGGTCGCTGTCGCGGCCGGGAGGAATCGGTCAGGTGGACGTCCGCAAACTGCTTCTGGGCATTATCTTCCTTCTCGCCATCGGCTCAGCCTATGTGGTTTCCAAGCAGGACGCCAAGTGGCCTTTCGAGTTCAAGCTGGGCCTGGATATCCAGGGCGGCATGCACCTCGTCTTGCAGGCCAAGCCCACCCATGACGTCAAGGCCATCACCCCGCAGGTGATGAACGCCGCGATCGCGGTCGTGCGGGCCCGCGTCGACGGCCTTGGGGTGGCGGAACCCCTGATCCAGCCGAAGGGCGAAGACCAGATCATCGTGGACATGCCGGGCATCAAGGACAAGGACGAAGCCCTGCGCATCCTCGGCAAGACCGCCGTATTGACCTTCCGCGCTCGCAAAGCAGACTTCCCGGAGGGAAAGCCCGCTCCGAAGTCCTTGCAACCGAAGACGGTGCTCTCCAAGACCCCCTCCGGCAAGCCCGACCCGCTCAAGAACAAAGAGGAGGACTGGGTCCTCACGGGCGTCGAGGGCCGCATGATCACCTCGGCCCGCGTGGAACCCATGGGGTCTTCCTGGGCCGTCACGGCGGATTTCAACTCAGACGGAGCGACCGTGGTGGCGGACGTGTCCCGCAAGTTGCTGGGCAAGCCGATGGCCATCTTCCTTGACGACAAGCTGATGTCCGCGCCGGTGGTGCAGTCGGAACTCACGACGGGGAATGTGCAGATCACCGGCAATTTCGACGTCAAGGAAGCCAACGAGTTGATGATTGTCCTGCGTGCCGGCAGCCTGCCCGTGCCGCTGGAAGTCATTGAGAACCGCTCCGTCGACGCCAGTCTGGGGGCGGAGTCGGTCCGCGCCAGCATCATTGCGGGGGCGATCGGCTACCTCCTGGTGCTGGCCTTCATGATGGGCTACTACCGGATTCCCGGCCTGGTGGCCAATGCGGCCTTGATCATTTACGGCTTCATCGTGCTGGCGATCTTCAAGATGATTCCCATCACCCTGACGGTTCCCGGCATTGCCGGCTTCATTCTGTCCGTCGGGATGGCCGTGGATGCGAACATCTTGATCTTTGAGCGCACCAAAGAGGAACTGCGCAACGGACGGACCATTTACGCCGCCGTGGAAATTGGCTTCAAGCGGGCATTTTCAGCCATCTTCGACTCCAACTTCATGACGCTCCTCTCGTGCGCAGTGCTTTTCTATTTCGGTACAGGGTTGGTCAAGGGGTTTGCACTCACGCTTGCCATCGGCGTCATCATCTCGATGTTCACCGCCATCACGGCCTCCCGCAATCTGCTGCACTGGCTGCTTGAAAGTCGCTTTTTCAAGAGCCCCAAGTTGTTTGGTGTGGCGGTCCCCTCCAAGATCCGTTGATGGGCGCTGGCCCAATTCGAGGTTGATGGCACAATGGCGATGCGGTTCGAAGACTCCGACTTCAATTACATGAACAAAAAGCCGCTCTGGTTCGGCATATCGGCTTTGTTGCTGGTGCCGGGCATCGCGGCCATCCTGTACTGCTTGATGGCCTTCGGGAGCCCGTTGCGCCTCGGCATCGATTTCACCGGGGGCACCCTGGCCCAGCTCACGTTCGAGAAAACGGTGACGGCGCAGGAAGTCAAATCGCTGGTGTCCAAAGCGGGCCATCCGGACTCGCAGGTGCAAATCGCCGACAACAAGACGGCCCTGATTCGCACCAAGGCCATGTCGACCGAACAGCGCCAGCAGCTCTTGGATGCCGTGCAAAAAGAAATGGGGGCCTTCAAGGCCGACCGCTTCGAAACCGTCGGACCCACCATCGGCAAGGAGCTGCTGCTGAATTCCATGTCCGCCGTGGCGTTGACCCTGCTCGGCATCATTGGATATGTGTCTTTCCGCTATCAGTTTGACTTCGCCATGTGTGCCATCGCGGCCTTGCTCCACGACGTGGTGTTCATCCTGGGGGTCTTTGCCATTCTGGGCATTTTCCTCCACGTAGAGGTCGACAGCCTGTTCGTGACGGCGGTCCTCACGGTGGTGGGCTTCTCCGTGCACGACACGATCATCATCTATGACCGCATCCGCGAGAACATGCGGACGGCGGGCAAGCGCGACACCTTCGATGACGTGGCCAATCGCAGCATCAAACAGACGCTCGCGCGCTCGATCAACACCTCGTTGACGGTCTGTCTGACCCTGCTGGCCATGCTGCTGTTTGGTGGCGAGACGGTGCGCTGGTTCGTGCTCGCCATGTTGCTGGGCATCGTCGCAGGCACCTACTCCAGCATCTTCAATGCCAGCCAGTTGCTGTCGGTCTGGCGCATGATGGGAGTCAAGCGCGCAGCTTGACCCTCGGACGGTGACCCCCTATGACTTCTGAGCCCTTGCCTCCCGATGCCGCAGCGCAGGAGCCTGTCACCGCTTCCGTGGCAGGCTCTGAATCCAGTGGGAGAGATTACACCAGGCTTTTCTGGTACGTGCTCATCGCAGCGCTGCTGCTGAGACTGTTCCTGATTCGCTTTCCCTACCAGTTCACGCTGGACGTGAACACCTTCCGCAGTTGGGGAGACACGCTGTTCAAGGTGGGCCCCCACCAGTTCTACAACAGCACCTGGAGTGACTACCCGCCCCTGTTCCTGTACCTCCTGTGGGGGTGGTCCTGGGCCTGGGCGGCGGTCGGCAAGCTGTTCTCGGTCGACCCGATGATGACCGTTCAGTGGGTCAAGGTCCCCGCCTGCCTGGCGGACGTCCTGAACGGCTACCTGATCTTCTCCATCTTGAAGGGTCGGGTGGCGATCCGCTCGGCCTTCCGGACGGCGGCGTTCTATCTCTTCAATCCGGTGGTGTTGTTCGTGTCTGCCATCTGGGGCCAGGTCGACTCGGTCGTGACGTGCACCATGCTGCTCACCACGCTGGCAGTGCTGACGGACCGACTCACCCTGGCCGCCGTCGCCGCCAGTGCGTCGGTCTTCATCAAGCCTCAGGGCATCTTTTTGATCCCCGTGGTCGTGTTCGCGATGTGGCATCGGCACAGCTGGCAACGGTGGTTGCTGGCGATCGCCGCGGGCCTCACCACCGCCTGGTTGGTGCTGCTGCCCGCCAACTGGACCAAGGTATGGGATCTGTCGCACGGCGTGACGGGCTTCCTGCACGCCCTGTTCATCGCGCCGTTCCTCTGGTTCGCGAACCTGATGAAGCAGACCGGGGACAACTACCCCTACAGTTCGGTGAATGCGTTCAATCTCTGGATGCTGCCACCGCCCAACGAGGCCTGGAAGGGTGACGATCGCCTGATCTTGATGCTGCCGCACAGCACCTGGGGATTGATCCTGGTGAGCCTCACCCTGGCCCTGGTGGCCTGGTATCTGTGGCGAAACCGGCAGCACGCCATCGCCTTCCCCTTTGTGCTGAGTGCCAGTGTGGCCCTGACGGGCTACTACATGCTGGCGACCCGCATGCACGAGCGCTATATCTTCCCGGCGATCGCCTTTCTGGCGCTGGCCCAGGCGTTCAATCGGCGACTGAGCTGGATTTACTGGCTGTTCTCGCTGACCTCGATGCTCTCGATCTCTTACATCTTCTTCTTTTACAACGATCAGAGTTCCTGGGTCGAAGGCCTCAAAGCGATCATGAACAATGGTCCGATGCTGGGCAATCTGAAACTGTCCGGCATGGTGATCATCTCGCTGTTCAACGTGTGGCTGTTCGGGGAACTGCTCGCTTACCTGTTCGTCAAATCGGAAATCGTGCAGGAGATCGCGGAACATCCGCTCTTCAAGGCCCTCCGGACGCTGCGAGCAGAGGTGCGGCAGCATGGTCTGACCTGGGCCGACCTCCTGCTGCCCCTGGGCATCGCCGTGGCCTTCTGCAGTCTGGCGTTCTGGCGTCTGGGTACGCCCCACGAGCAAATTTTCGACGAGGTGTATCACGCGCGGACCGCCATGGAATACATCAAGGGGGTCTCACCCTACGAATGGACGCATCCGCCCCTGGCCAAATTGATCGCCGCCCTGGGGGTGCTGGCCTGGGGAGGCGGCTGGGAGCTGGAGGCCAAGACGTTCACGGAGCAGCAGGCCTTTGCCTGGCGTTTCACCAGCGTCCTGTTTGGTGGCGTGGCCCTGATGGCGACCTATGCCCTCGCGCGCGCCATGTTCGCGAACCGGACCATCGCGGCCGCAGCCACCGTCTTGCTGGCCCTGGACGGGGTTTTCTTCGTGCAGAGCCGCGTGGCCATGACCAACATCTACGAGGTGGCGTTCATCATGATCGGCACCATCGGTACCTGGCAGTTTCTCAAGCGGGATGACGGTCGTTGGCTCCTGCTGACCGGCTTCGGCCTGGGCTGTGCCCTGGCCACGCGCTGGTCCAGCCTCTATGCCTGGGGCTTGACTGGCCTGCTGCTGATCGACCACGCCTGGCGGGTTCGCCGGCTGGTCTGGGTCAGCGAACCGTCCACCGACTTCGTGGGGAGCCTGCGCGACTTTCTGCGGGCGAGCAAGCTGGGCATGCTGCGGTATGTGGGCTTGGTGGTGGTGAGCATGGGGCTGGTGCCCCTGGTCATCTACGCGCTCTCTTACATCCCTTACATTTTGCAGGCGCCCGGCTCCGACTGGCAGCTCAAACTGCTGTCCTGGGACCATGCCAACCACGGCTGGGGGCGCGTGGTCGCCTGGCAAAAAGAAATGTGGGACTACCACGCCAAGCTCAACGCGACCCATCCCTACAACTCCCCCTGGTGGAGTTGGCCCCTGATGCTGCGCCCCACCTGGTATTACTTCCAGGACCTCAAAAACACCGGGTTCAACGGTCTGGGGGCGGTCTGGGCCATCGGCAATGCCTTCATCTGGTGGAGCAGCATCCCGGCCCTGGGTTACGCCGCCTTCCTGGCCTGGCGTGACCGGGTGCGCGCCTTGGGGGCGATCGCCCTGCTGGGCATCGGGCTCTGGGTCATGTGGGGCGTTCAACCCCGCCCGCTGCTCTACATGCACTACATGTTCGAAACGATTCCGTTTGCCTGTCTGGCGCTGGCCTACGTGGGCTATCTGCTCTGGCACGGCCAAACGGACGCGGAAGCGCAGGCACGCCCCGTGGATGGAGAGGGCAGCGCCAGTGGTGGGGAGGCCGCTCCGGCTTCTCCGCCCAAGCGGGCGTGGCGCAGGGCCGCGGTGACCGTCTTCGCGGGGGTGGCCATCAGCTGGTTCATCTACTACTACCCGCTGCTGTCGGCCCTGCCGGTCTCCTGGGACTTCTATCACGGCCACGTCTGGTTCGGGCGCGTCTGGATCTGACCCCCGGCGTCAACGCACCCGATAGAGGTCGTTGGAGAGCAGGCTGATCTGCGAGCCCCACTGCCGGTAGACCTTGACGCGCTGTTCCCCGCGACGCCGCCCCGGCTCGTAAGCGAAGCGCAGGCCGACCTGCTGTCCGGGATGGGCCTTGCCCCAGAGCTCCACCCGGCAAGAGGTCGGCGCGATCACCACCCGGAACTTGACCGGCTCCTTGAAGCTGTTTTCCACCAGCAGATCGGCCCGACCGTACCAGACCGTGGCATCCCGGCCAGGCGGCACCGCCTGCACCCGAACGGGATGGGCCACCCGTCTCAGAATCGGCCAGGGGGTCTGCTGAACCGCGGCATACACACCTGAGGCCAGCAGGCAAACGCCCCCACCGATGCTGCGCGTGCGCTGACGTTCGAGAAAGGCATTCGCCTCCACGAAGCCCCGCTCGCGGGTACGAGGACCGACCACCTCGTTGAAGGACATCCGCTCACCTGGCCCCACCACCCAGCCATCCAGCTGGGCGGCCGCCACTTCCACGTTCCGTCGCTGGGCAGCGGAAAGATGCGAGAGCGAGGTCGCGTGATGTGCCACCAGTTCCTTGAACGGGCGCCGATGGTGAACCCAGAGCGAGGCCGTCAGCAAGACCAGCATCACGGTTGGCCAGAGCAGTCGATATTCGCGCGTGATCAGCAAGGCCCGCACGGGTCACTCCACAATCGAGGCCGTCTGGGCATCACTCCAGGCCCGAAGCTCCTGGTCATACATGGCCCACAAGGCGGCGGGAAGCGCGCGGAAACGACCGGGGGTGGTGGGACGTGTGACATAATACACGGAACGCTCCCCCGCCGGCAGTTCGGAGAAGAAAAATACCGCCGCGTCATCGCGCGCCTCCTGATGGGTCCACCAGTAGCGCCAGTCGGTGGGCAGGTCCTCGAGAATTTCACAGCCGGCTGGAATCGGGTCGCGCAAGCACATCCAGCGGACGGGCTTTTCCGCCCGCAGCGTGAGTCGCACCAGAATACGCTCTCCCGCACGGACATCGCCCCGCCAGAGCGGCAGGCGATCGGCCAGGGCGTCATCATAGCAAGCAGCCCAGCCCTTCCCCTGCACCCGCGCCGCGACATCCGCCGGGAGACGCAGATAGCGACGCTCCACCGACAGGCCACGCCGCGAGGCGGCCCGCCAGGCCTGAGCGGGTCTCTGAAGGCGAATGCCGCCACTGACGGCCCACGTCAGTGGCCGCGGCCCCGCGACGACCCATTCCAGCGTATGTTCCCCGGGCGTCAGAGGCTGGCGAATGCGGGGCGTCTCCACGGGGCGCTGGGGATCCGTGACCTCCCAGGTGTGAACGGCGTGGCCGTCCAACGCGAGGGTGCCCACCCCACCGTCGCCCGCATCCGCCCGGGCGATCGGCCAGTATTCGGCCAGCGCCCACAACGCGGCCGTCGAGGCCCGGGTATCTCCCCAGTGTCCCTCGGCATTGCGCGAGAGCAGCCAGCGCGCCAGCTTGCCTACCAGTGGCGCATCAGGGTCAGCGGCCAGCACGGCGCGCAACCCCCAGGCGGTAGCCTCAGGGGCAGAGGCACGCCACGCGGACGCCTCCTCCCGGGGATTCCAGTGGGCGTAGGTGGTGGTCTCGTCCACCGTCCGGGTCAACTCCGTCAGCACCTCCCGGGCAGCCGCTGGCCCGCCTGTATCCAGCAGAGACAACACCAGCTGCGCCTGCGCGCGTGGCCCCAACTGGGTCAGCTCCGTGCGCAAGCGGCGTTGGGCCTCTGGTTGCGGCTCTCCCCAGCGCGTCAGGGCCAAAACGATCTGGGCACGCAGTTCGGGCCCCTCCCCGTGGTGAACGCGATCGCGCTCGGTGGCATCACGTCCCGTTTGGGCCAGGTCGGCCCGCATCCGTTCCAGCGCGCGTCGAATCTGAGCGGGGGGGAGCGGGAGCCCCATTCGCCGAGCCTCGGCCAGGATCAGCATGACGTGCGAAGTCAGCTCCGGGCGGCTGATGTCCTGGCGCCACCACCCCCACCCCCCATCGGGCTGCTGAAGGCTCAGCAAGGCCGCCAGCATTTTGGTCGTTTGCGCGTCGCCTTCCGGTTGCCAGGAACGCCAAGTTGCAGGCGGCAGGCCCGTTTTCGCCAGTGCCGGCCCGACGACCAGGTCAGGGACCAGGCGGGCGCTGGTCTGTTCACTGCAAGCATAGGGGTAGCGCCACAGGTATTCGCTCCCCGTGCGCAGGGCTGAGAGCGGGGAGGCTTGCAGCTGCGCCTCCAGCTGAGCCCCGGGCAACGCATCGGAGGGCAGGCTGAGCGCCACCGTCGCGGGCGTGGCCGTGGTCGCCTCGAGCGCCACGGGCAGGAAATCCTCGATGCCATCCGGGCGCACCGGGATGTCCTGGGCCATGGCATCCCCCTGAACGGTGCCCACGAGCGGCCTCGCCAGCGCACGACAGGTAAGGGCCGAGACGGCCGGCACCTCGATGCGCCGCGTCACACGCCCCGTGCCCCCCGGAGGCAGGGCGAGGGTTTCCTCCCCCGGCGAGGGTGGCGCCACGCCGTCCACCTCGATCCGGAGCGCAATCCGCTGCTCGCGGCCGGTCTGGTTGTGGGCGATCGCCGCCAGCACCACCTCGTCTCCCACGACGGCGAAGCGCGGCCCCTCCAGGCGCACCAGCAGGTCCTGGGTGGCCAGCAAGCGATGGCGCGCCGTGCCCACGCGCGTGTCGAGCGTCGCCGCACGGGCGGTGGCGACCCAGGTCGTCAGGTTATCCGGCAAGCGCACCCGTACCGCCGCCCGGCCCGACCGCCCGGTGCGCAGGCTGGGATACCAGGCGGCCGTGTCCTTGAACTGCGCCCTCACGCGCGGATCAGGGGCGAACTTATCCAGGCCGCCGCTGTAATCCTCGGCAAACGAATAGGCCGTCTCCACCTGGTTCCAGCGTGGACCGTGAAAGAAACTGCGAATATCGGGGGTCCGGTCGGGCTCGATCGCATAGATGGCCTCGTCCACCACGCCGAGCGCCACCTCCGCCTCCACCGGACGGCCTTTCCAGTCACGGGTCTCGACCGTGTAGGTCACGGTGTCACCGGGTCGGGCCTTGGCGGGGTCCGCGGAGACCGTCACCGCCAGGAACTTGTCCTCAGGCAGCACGTTCAACGAGCGTTCCGCGGTCAAGAACTCCAGCCCGTTGACCACCGTCGCCGCCAGGTGGACGTTGGGTTTATGAGCGCTCTCCACGGGCAGCTCGAACAAGCCGATCGTGCCATTCAACTTGATCAACCGGGGCGCCATCACCGTCCGACCTTCCAGGGTCAGCAGAACGGTGGCG
The DNA here is from genome assembly GCA_035285325.1 of Candidatus Sericytochromatia bacterium. Lineage (NCBI taxonomy): Bacteria > Bacillati > Candidatus Sericytochromatia > Candidatus Sericytochromatia bacterium. The sequence continues at coordinate 18,742 of JAYKJB010000001.1, read as the reverse complement.
CCGGGCTCGGGACAGATCACCATGCCCCGGGCCGTGTCGCCAGGCCGGTAGACCGCCTTGTCCAGACGAATCTGCAAACCGCCATAGCGATAGCTGCTGGGCGTTTCAGCAGCGGCGGCGACCCACACCCCGGCCACATCATGACTGTGGCGTCCTTGCGCGTCGCTCACCTCAGCCTCCAGTTCATAGCTGCCCATGCCGGGTGAAGCCAGTTCCAGCCAGGCCAGCCCGCGCGCATCGGTCGTGACCTGTCCCTGCTGGACGGAGACGCGGCGGGTTTCGAAGTAGGAGTCCCCCTGAGGACTCACCCGCTCCTCGCTCTCCAGGCGATACAAGCGCGTCGTGACCGGGCGCGTGAGCGGACGGCCCTCATGCGAGGTCGTTTCCACCCGGATGCGCACCTTTTGCCCACCAACATAGAGGCCCTGCTCCGCATGCACCCGCAGCCGCACGTCCGATTGCACCACCCGGAAACTGGCCTGCGACTTGACCGGGCGTCCGCTGCCGTCCAGGGCTTCGGTGACGACGGTGAAGAGGCGATCGCCCGCAGCCCCCTCTCCCGCTTGGGGCAGAGGAATCGAGAGTGCCGCCTGGCCGCCGGCATCGGCCTGCAAGTCTTGCTGCAGAACCACATCCCCGAGCCCCCAGACCGGGTCCGCCTCATCCTGCAGGAAGCGGGCAAAAAATCCGGTCTCCTCGTCGTAGCTGGGATAGGCCGGCGCGGAATAAACGGTCGTCTGGAGCCTGGCTCCCGCGACCGGTGCCCCGAAGTAGTAGGTCGTGCGAAGATCCACCTCGGCGGTCTGCCCCCCGATCCAGCGGACCTGACGCGGCAAGATCTCCAGTTTGAACTCCGGTTTGCGATAATCCGCCACCACGAAGGAGACCCACTCCTCGGACTCGCCCACCCGAACGCGGGCCCGGTACTCGCCCAGGGCCGCCTCCTCCGGCAGGCTGAAGGCCGTGTCGAAGCCAGAGGCGTCGGACAGCACGGCGCGCGTCTGACCAAGGTCCTCCCCGCGCGCATCCTGCCAGTTCACCTCCACCGTGCCGCCCCGCAGCGGTTCGAACCCCTGAGCGATGCGTTTGCGCAGCACGCCCTTCAGAAAGACGGTCTGCCCCCGCCGATAGACGGGCCGGTCGGTAAACGCGAAGGCTTCGAGCGTCCGCTGGTCGCCCCAGAATCCGGCTTCGACCAGCGCCGGCGCCCCGGCGTGGTCGGCCAGCAAGGTGACGCGCTCTGCCCCCGCGGGAATCCGCAGCGACACCAGGCCCTGGCCGTTGGTCACGCCGGCATTTGCCCGCCCCTGGGCAGTGAACAGTTGCACCCCGGCCCCCGCCAGCGGCTGTTTGCTCTCCAGGTCGACACACCAGGCCAGCAAGGCGTCAGCGCTGCGCTTGGTGACCAGCGCCGTCCGGCTGACAGTGAACCACCAGGAGTCCTGAATGGCCGCTCGCGGCTTGCCCTCGGGATCCGGCACGGGCACGCCGCCCACCAGCACCACATAGGCCCCGGGTTGCTCGACCGGCAGCTGAACAGGCTGGTGAAACCAGTCCTCATCCTCGAAATGCTCCCGGGCGACCGGCAAGCTCCAGGTCCGCTGAGTTTGCAACACCCCGAGACGCTTCAGGCGATCGACGTCCAAGGCGCTGCGCAGGGAGGATAGCCCCGGGCGCGTGGCGGCCAGACGCGCCAGGTCGAGGCGCAGCAATTCCACCTCAAGCCGCCTGAACTGATTGCCGCGGGCCATCACGCGCACGGGTTTGCCCGGCAAAAACACGCGCTGCACGTTCGAGACGGAGAGGGACGGTTCGGTGCGAGAGAGCTTGAAATCGACGTGGTCGAGGGTTTTTCCCTCCTGCACCAGCATCGTCTGTTCCTGATACTGGGGCTCGTGACCCGCCGCCTTGGCCGAGACGTAGAATTCCCCCGTCGGCAGGTGCAGGAACTCGTAGCGACCGTGCGCATCGCTCCGACGGGTGCGCGTGACGGCGCCAACAGCCACCACGCGGGCCCGCGCCAGCGGCTGGCCGCGTTCATCCAGCACCACGCCGCGCAGCGAGCCGGTGGGACGCTCCAGGGCGATCGCCGCGAGCCCGAGGCCGCACAGCAAAAGCCAGGTCAGGGCCGTCCAGCAAAAGGCCTGCCAGTTCTGCGACGTGCGAGGTTCCCTCATGGCACTCTCCTCACCGCCGCCAGCGAAATCGGCCCCAACAGCTCCGTCTCGAATCGATAGAGGCGCGCCGGATGGCGGGAGGACAGACCAGCCTTGCGACGGCAGAGCAATTCCTGCCAGGCCGAGGAGGCCGCTTCCCCCGGCAGGACCACCCCGCCGCGCCCGCCGGCCGTGAGCCACAATCCGTGACGTCGAGGATCGAGGGCCGCGGCGCGCGCGATCGGCACGAGCGCTCCCACCACCGACACATGCGCCACCAGTTGGGGCCATTCGGAATCATCGATGGGTCGATTGCGCCAGTCGGCCGTGCGCAAGCGGGCAGCCACCGACACCAGTTCCTCGGCGACGCTCGCTCGGGTGGGCGCCAGTCGTCCCCAGCACCCGCGCACGACCCCTGCCCGGCTGACGGTGATGAACACGCCAGCGGGTGCGCGCAAGGCCTGCGGCAGCCGTTCCGGGTCCGCCCCCAGAGGCGGCTGTCCCGACAGGCTGGCCACCAAAATCTGAGACACAGTCTGTCGGACTCCCGAGGCACCCCATCCCCGCAGCTCCGCGGCCAGGACCGGCGGCGCACTCAGCATCAGAGCAGCGGCAATCGACACCTTCAGCGCGTTCATCAGCCCCCCTGGGGTCGCTCGGCCGGCGGCAAGGCCAGCTCGGCGGCCAGGGTCGCGAGGTAGTGGCGGTTCAGCAAGACGATCGCCAGTTGCTGCGCCCAGAAGGCGTGGCCCCTCGCCAGCAGCCAGCGCAACCAAGGCTCGGCACGAGTTTCATCCAGGCGCCCCCCCCCACGCACCAGCCAATCGAGCAGGCGGTGCAGGGGCGTGTGCTGGACGATCATCCGCACGGCCCAGGTGGGATGCTGACGAAAGAAATAAGCCCCCATACGGCCTCGCTGCACCTCGATGGCCCGCATCCCGGGGAGGTCGGCCAGCGTGAAACGGGGATGCCAGTGAAATCCACGGGCTTTCCGACTTCTCACGATTCCCACCCCGGCCCGCTTGAGCCGGACCCCCAGTTCGAGATCTTCGTACCCATACGCGACGAAGCCTTCGTCGAAACCACCAACTTCCTCCAGCAGGCGCCGCGGAATCGAGACGTTGTTGGTGGCGAAGAAAGCGGCTGAGACGTCATGCCAGCGGACCGGAGTGGCCAAGGGCTCATGGAAGTCATCCGTGTTGACCGAAAGCCCCTGGACGAAGATCCGTCGCGGCGCATACCGCTCGTGTAACTGGCGATGGACCGCCAGAAAGTCCGGAACCACCACGACATCACTGTCGATGAACACCACCAGTTCCCCTCGGGCCATCGCAATGCCGACGTTGCGCGCGTGACTGCGCCCCGCATTGGGCTGCCAGTGATAGCGGAGCTGGGGGGCTTGCGCCTGCAAGGCCGCCATGCGGTCGCGGGTGTCATCCTGCGAGCCATCGTCGATCACCACGATCTCAACCTGTTCCGGCGACAGCGTTTGCGCCAGCAGGGCCCGCAGGCACTTCTCCAGGATCGGGGCACGGTTGTAGGTTGCGATCACGACGGATAGGGTCGGCGAACTCACGCGAAGGCCCCCTCGGAAGGCCCCTCGCCCGCGGCAAGCGCCCCCTCCCGGCCCCCGGACAAGAGCGGCATGCGGCGGGCCGCCGCCGCGCCCCCCAACAAGAGAAAGAACGCGATGGCATTGCGTCCTTCCAGCAGGGCCGCGTCGAAGCAGTTGGTGACCGCATAGCCCAACGTGGTGCACGTCAGGGCTACCACGATCCCCTGCAGCGGCGTGTCCCGCGTCTCGAGCAGGGCCTGGCGAAGGGTCAGGAGGACCAGGGCAGACAGGAAAACCAGGGTGGGCACACCGAACTCCGCCGACACGTGCAGGAAGGCATTGTGGGCGTGGGGCAGATGAACCGTCTCCGCCGGCAGCCGAAAGGTGGGGTAGACCTCACCCCACGTGCCGGGGCCCCAGCCCGTCCAGGGGCGAGCCTGAATCATCTTCAGCGCAGCCTCCCAGCCCATCAGGCGAAAATGGTCGAAGGCGGGGTCATTCCAGGCGAGCGCCGACAAGCGCGCCCAGATGAGCTGGGGAAAGCAGGCCGCGGCGGTGGCAGCGGCCAGGCCGCCGGCCAGCCACCAGCGACGGTCGACCGAGAAACCAAAAGCCGCCAGGGTCACGGCGGCCCCCAGCCATCCCGCTCGGGAAGCCGTCAGAAGCAGCGTGAGGGCCAGACAGAGCAAACCGGCCAGGACGATCACCCTGGAACGGCCGGGGGGAGCACCGTGAAACAAGCCCAGGCCCGCTCCGAGCGCCAAGACCAGCAGTCCCGCCAGCTGGTTCGGGTGGTACATGACCGCATTCACCCGCCGGTCCGGCGTCCCGATGGCCCATTCAACCCCAGGCGCAACCTGCCAACGCGCGTGCAGGTCGAAGGCATAGACCGTCAGACCGAACAGTGACATCCCAATGGCGACCTGAAACAGGGCCCGCAGCAGGAGTTGGAGGTGGGCCGGCCGTTGCAGAATCCCCCGTGCCAGGGCGAAGGTGATGGCGCATCCGACGGCGAGCGCCCAGTGCGGTAGACTCTGGAGCGGATGGGGCGAAGCCAGGGTCGCCAGCGAGGCCCCTGCCAGCGTGAGCAGCCAGAGGCGCTCAGCCGGGGGGAGCCTGCGGCAGCACTCGTGCCAGGACCGCGACCTCGCGACCGGGGGCGCTTGGTGTCGACGGGCGGCCGCCTCCCGCCAGAGGGCCAGCAACAGACAGCCCGCGCTCGCGATGACGCCGAAGGGCATCAGCCAGAAGCTCATCAGGAGAAGCTGCAACGACGAGCGAGGCGGTCTCATTCAGAGGCGCTCGCGAGAACAGACGCGGGTCGTGCCATCTGTTGGTTGGGGAGCGGCGCCACCTCCCGTGCCCAGCGATTGTGTACCCATAGCCAGTGGTCGGGGTGTTCCACGATCCAGCTGGCATAGCGATCGTAGATGGCCTGCATGGTGTCGCGGGGCGCCTCCCGCAAACACACCGGCGGTTCGATCCGCAGACGATGGCGCGAATCGGCTTCGCGCACCATGCGGGCGGGCAAGAGCGCGGCACCACTGTGCTGGGCCAGGAACACGGGCCCCAGCGGTGCCGCAACGGCACGGCCCAGCAACTCGACCGTCGCCCCTTGCGATTCGCCGTGCTGGTCCGCCAGCAACCCGAGCGCCTCGCCTCGACGAAGCGCACGCAACAGCGGACGCAGCGAGAGCAGGCTCGAATTTTCCCAGGTACGCACGCCCACCGCGTCTCTCAGGTGCCGAAAGAGCCAGTCGAAGGCTGGCTGACTGGGGCGCTGCACCAGCACATTCAGGCGCAGGCCGCGGTGCGCGAGCGCCGCCGCCAGCAATTCCCAATGACCGTAATGCGCCGTCACGATCAGGACGGGCCGCCCGGCCTGCTGGGCCTGTACCACATGCTCCCAGCCGTCCACGCCCGCCAGCCAGACCTCGGGCTCAGCGGGGAAGCGTCGCAGGCGAAGCAACTCCGCCACGTTGCGCGCCAGTTCCACAATGTGGGCACGGGCGATCGCCCGACACGCCGCACGCCCGCGCGTGGGTCCCCAGACCGTTTCGAGGTGGCCCTGTACGAGTCGACGCCAGGGCGTGAGGCGATAAACCCACCAGGCGAGCGCAGCGGTCCATTCAGCCAGACGCAAAGCCTGGCGACGCGACAACGCCTCCGCCAGATGAATGGCGGCACGACACCCCCAGAACAGCCAGCCCGCCCCTTCCATAACCGCCATTATACGCAGGGAATGCCCGCCTGATCGCGGTGCTCGATTCAGGACGGAGGGCTATAATGAGGCCATGGAAACCGATGCGATCGCCCTGCACGAGCAAGGGGTACGCTTTCAACGCGCCGGGCAGCTGCGCGAAGCCGCCGAAGCCTATGAGGCCGCCTTGGCGCTGACCCCGGGCTTGGAACTGGCGCGCAGTAACCTGGCGCTGGTGCGCTACCAACTCGGCGAAAACGAGGCGTCGATCGCCCATTACCAGACCTTGCTCGCCGAGCACCCGTTCAACGCGAAGGCGCGCTTCAACCTCGGCGTCGTCTACGCCTCGATCGGTCAGCTCGACCAGGCGGCGGCGGAGTATCGTCAGGTCCTGACGCTGGAACCCGGTCACGCCATGGCGCTGGCCAACCTCGCCTGGCTGCTCCAGCAGCAGCATCGCTTCGGCGAGGCCGTCAGCGCCCTGGAGCGTCTGCACCAGCTCACGCCGGACGACCTGAACGTGCTGTATCAGCTGGGCAACTTGCACAAGCAGGTGGGGGACCACGGCGAGGCGGAGGCCTGCTGGCAGCAGGTCACCAACCGCGATCCTCGCCACGTCCCAGCCCTGATCGCGCTGGCCGACCTGGCCCGTCAGCGCCAGGATGACCGGCGCACCCTGTCGCTGGCGCTGGATGCGTTGGCGATCGACCCGCAACACCCGGCCGCCATGATCCTGGCCGCCCGCGCCCACGTGGCCTTGCTCGAATATGGCGAAGCCAGTCGCCTGCTGACGGAACTGGCGGAGCGTTTCCCCAACAACGCCGAGGTGCGCTACCACCTGGGGGTGCTGGCTTCCCTCCGACGTGACTTCGGCCCCGCGCGCCTTCACCTGGCCGAGGCCTGCCGCCTGGCACCCCAGTGGCTCGAGGCGCATCTGGAACTGGGAGCGGTCTTCTACCAGCTCGGGCTGTATGATGATGCCATCGATCACTTCCGGATGGCCGAGGGCCTGGCCCCGGCCAATGCCGTCATCAAAGCCAATATCGGTTACGCCTACCTGGCCATCGGCGAGCGCGAGGCCGCCGCGCAATATTTCGAGGCCTATGAAGCGAGGCCGAGTGAAGTCCCGGAGATCGACCTCGCCGTCCGCTGTGCGCTCGACCTGGCCTGATGGTCCCCTTCCCCCCTTCAGAGGACACCGCATCGTGAAATGGACCTGGCCCTTGCAATCAGGATACCTCTACATTGCCGGGACGATTGGGTTGACGGTCTATGGTCAGCTCGTGATCAAGTGGCAGAGTCTGATCCAAAGCAACCAGTCGGGGGCCTCGTCGGGCAAGATGGGCTATCTGTTCGCTATGTTGTCGAACCCCTGGGTGATCAGCAGCCTGCTCGCAGCCGTGCTGGCCTCCTTCTGCTGGATGCTGGCCGTGGCCCGCTTCCCGCTCAGCGTAGCCTACCCTTACATGAGCCTGAGCTTTGCCGGGGTCATCGTGCTGAGCGCCTGCTTCTTCGGGGAGACCTTCACCCCCTCGAAGGCGCTTGGCCTGCTTTTGCTTGGTTGTGGCATTTATTTCCTCGGGAGGTAAGGTCGTGACTCGTATCCCGTTCAACCGCCCCTACACCACCGGCCGAGAGATCGAATACATCCAGGAGGCGATCGCCAATGGGCACTTGTCCGGTAACGGGCCTTTCACCAAGCGAGTGGAAGGCTGGTTTGAAGCGTTCCTCTCGGCCCCACGCGTCCTTCTGACCCACTCATGCACAGCCGCCCTGGAAATGTGTGCGATTCTGGCGGACCTGCAGCCAGGTGACGAGGTCATCATGCCCTCGTACACCTTCGTCTCGACGGCCAACGCGTTCGTGCTGCGGGGCGCCGTACCGGTGTTCGTGGACATCCGCCCGGATACCCTGAACCTGGATGAAAATCTGATCGAGGCGGCCATCACGCCACGTACGCGCGCCATCGTGGTCGTGCACTATGCCGGCGTCGCCTGCCAGATGGACGTGATTCGAGACATTGCCGACCGCCATCAACTGCTTCTGATCGAGGATGCAGCACAAGCGCTTCACGCCTTTTTTCAGGACAAGCCCCTGGGAAGTTGGGGCCACCTGGCAGCCTTTAGCTTTCACGAAACCAAGAATATCCAGGCGGGTGAAGGTGGCGCCCTGGTGATCAATGACCCTCGCTTCGTGGAGCGCGCCGAGATCATCCGAGAGAAAGGCACTGACCGCAGTCGGTTTTTTAAAGGGCTGGTGGACAAGTATACCTGGGTGGATGTGGGGTCGTCCTACCTGCCAAGCGAACTGAACGCTGCCTTTTTATGGGCCCAATTGGAAGAAGCTGAGCATTTGACCCAATTTCGCATCAACCTCTGGAACCACTATCAAGACGCCCTTCATCCATTTTCGATTACGCAGGGAGTCCAATTGCCCTCGCCGCCCGAAACTTGTCGGCACAATGCCCACATCTTCTGGATTCTGCTCCGCGACGCCAGACAGCGTGACGACCTACTGACGACGCTCGCGAGCGAGCAGGTTCAAGCTGTCTTCCACTATGTTCCCTTGCACGATTCGAAGGCTGGGCGACGGTTGGCCAGAACCCACGGTGACCTACATGTGACCGAGTCGATCTCACCACGCCTGCTGCGGCTTCCCCTCTGGGCGGGGATGGAGGCAAGCCAACCGCGGGTCATTCGAGTCATCCAGGCCTCCATTGCTTGAAGGCGCGCCCCCCGTTCCCCGAAAGAGGCGCCCCATGCGTCAAGTCTGCGGCCAATCCCGGTAGGAGTGCATTTTGCAAAGCCTGCGAGAAAGATTGTTGGCGTCTTCTCAGGTAGACACCCGCGAGGCCTCGGATGAGTCGGCCGCGCAGACTCTCCTCGTCGCAGGACTCCTGACCACCACCAGCCTGGCTTTCCTGCTTGGAAACTTGGCGGCGGGTCCCTTTCAGGTTTTTTGGCAGACCTTACCCATCTATGGGATCTGCGTTGCAATCGTGCTGAGCCTGTACGGCCTGTCCCAACGGATGGGGGGGCTGGCCCCCGGAATGGTGGGGACGCTCGGGCTCCTTACCTGTGTGACATACGGCCCTCGGGGTCTGTTTACGGTAGCCTTCGGACTTGCCGCTGCCTGGGGCGGGCTGACCCTCATCGCTCAGAGGCGCCATCTTAACGGTCACGCGCGCGCGATCGGAATGATGGGGGTTGTGGGGAGTACGTTGATGCTGGCAAGTTCGAACAGCTCGTTTGATGTATTTCGGCAACTTCACGAAGGCACCTTTCACATGGACCTGCCCTTCCACGCCAGTATTGCCGCGATGATCAAAAATTATGGCGTGACCTCTACCGGTCTTCATGGATTGGTTTACACCCCTTACCATGTGCTGTCTCACGCCCTGATGGCAAGTATCAGTTTGCTCTCGGGCGGTCCGGTGGTGATGGTATATGCCGTGGCACACTGGATCCTTTTTGCTCCCTTACTGCTGGTGTCTTGGTCGTATTTTTTGATTCGCGCGGGAGGTTTTAAACTCAACAGTATTCCTCTCGTCTGGACACTCCACTGTTTAGCTTTACTCGCATTGGGTTGGTGGCAAGCGCCATTGAGCGCAAAACTGAGCAGTCCCGAGCCATTGGCCCCCTTGACCATCACGGACACGATCACCACGGGATTGTTTTTCATGGGCTCCGAGAGTCATGTTCTTGGTTTGACCTTGTTCGTCTTGGCCTCCCCCTATCTGCTTTTGCCGAAACTCACAGGCCGCGATGGTGCGGTGATGATGGCACTCGCCGTGCTGATGGCAAGTGCCAAGGGCCCTGTGGGTCTAATTTTTGCGGCCCTCTGTTTACTGCGAACAATTCGCGTTGCGGGTTCAAGCACCTCACGCGACTGGGGGCTGGCGCTCGCCGTCTTGTTCGCAGTAGTGGTGGCTGTTTTCCCGTCAGCGTCTGGGGCCAGCAGCCGTGGTGACATGAGCCTGGAACTCTTCTCGCATGTTCGTCGCTATGGCCATTTTGGTGAATACATCGGCCAGATGGTGCCGGAAAACTTGCTGCATGGGCAGATAAGCCTGCGCAACCTTGCCTACGGGGTCTTGGGGATTTTTATCTTCCTGCTGCAGTTCTTCGTGACACCATTGCTTGCCCTCGGATACGCAAGACCTTGGCCCAGTCGGGGAGATGACAGCGGCACCTTGGTGAAAATTTACCTTTGGGGGAGTTTGGCACTGAGCTTGATGGCCTTGTTGTTCCTGAAACTTCCAGACGGGAATGCGTTCTGGTTTTTCCATCTCGCAACCGTGGCAGCATTGCCCTTTTGGATTGGCAGTCTCGCCACGCAGTTGATGAAATTACGGGAACCCGAAAATCAACGTGGAATGTTGTTGAGAAGTCTGACTGTTGGAGTTCTTGCAGTACCATTCCTTGTGGTTGGAGTGGTCGAATGGTTTGAAGTTCCCCTGCGAGAATCGAAAAAAGGAAAACGGGCCGAGAATTCCCTGATTGCCAGGCTAGTGGAGATCCGGGACCAAGCGTCGCTGAATGTCGCGTTCAAACCGCTCCCAGGAAGCATTTCAATGCTGGCATCAAGCCACTGCTTAGCTCGCCCGTTCATCCTACCGGCCGTTTCGGAGAGGCCGTGGCTGAACCTGATCTCCCCTGAGGATGGATGTGAATTGAAAAATTATCTCTACAATTTCTATGGTGTAGAGCCAGGTCACCCGGATATCGGGGTGGCCCCCGTACTTCCATCTAACATGCGCTTGCAAGAAATGACATTTCCACTTTCTCCCCACCTACCCTCACTGGCCCCAGGCCCCGACAGGAAAAATGCCCACGTGTCGGATTCTTGGTTAATGGGGCCGGGCAGAGGAGAATGACCGTGTCGATATCTGATTGCTGCATTCAAGTGTCCGTTGTCTCGCCTGTTTACGGTTGTAATGAGGGGCTTCTTGAACTATGTCAGCGCCTGAAAACATCGCTCGAGTGCATATCGGCGAATTACGAAATCATTCTGGTTAATGACGCGAGTCCGGATGAGTCTTGGAACACCATCCGTGACCTGGCGGCTGCGGACCCTCGTGTGAAGGGAATAAACTTGTCCCGAAACTTCGGCCAACATCGTGCCATTACCGCCGGACTGGACCATGCAAGCGGCGAATGGGTGGTCGTGATGGATTGCGACCTACAGGATGTTCCGGAAGAGATTCCCAAACTATATGCAGCAGCTCAGCTTGGATACGACATCGTGGTGGGACGACGTGTCGAGCGTATGGACACTTGGCTCAAAAAATTTTTATCGCGGGCTTTCCACCAGGTGTTTTCGTATTTTACTGAGAGGAATTCCGAACATCGCATCGCGAATTTTGGAATATATTCCAAGAAAGCCATTTCAGGAATCCGCAGCATGAGAGAGCAACATAGGGCATTCAGCCTTTTTGCTAGCTGGGTCGGATATCGACGACTAGAAATTGACGTCCAGCACGCCATTCGGCCATACGGTCAATCGAGTTACAACTTCACCAAAGCGTTCAATTTTGCACTCGACAACATCCTCACACACTCTGACAGAATGCTGCGCATTACAGTGCGCTTGGGGCTCTTGATGTCTTTGGTGTCATTCTCATACGCCGCCTGGATGATTCTCCGTTATTTCCTGTGGGCAACCCCGGTAATGGGTTGGACCAGTTTGATTGTGTCGATTTATCTCTCCACAGGCTTGATCATTGGCGCATTGGGAATCGTGGGTCTCTACGTGGGCAAGATTTTCGATGAGGTTAAACGGAGACCCCTGTACCTGATTGAGAGCACCACCTTCGACGGTTTGGATTCCTGAACGCGGTTCAAATCACTCTTTTCAATCGGACACCGCACACCGCATGCGCCTGATCTTGAAGACCCCACATTCCTGACTTGCCATTTCTCGTAACTCAAGGCCCCAGTGTTCTTGGCAATAGCCTCTCAGGAGTTCGACGTACTCATTTCTCGCGACCAGCAAGACCCCTTCTGGAGACCGCAAACGCGTAAGAAAACCTCGTCCTGATTTTTCCAGTGGATAAGAGTTCGAAAATGGCATGTAGGCCTGCTCGCCCAGCGTATAAAACTTCAACTGTCGCACCTCGTGCGGCACCTTGAAAACCGGATAGATGGCCTCAGACGGCAAACTGTCGGCCCAAATGGTGACGACTTCTCTCGGGAACGAACAGAGTTGCCCGCGTATCTGGCTCAGTAATGCCTGGTAATCACGCGAAGCCTGGGCGATGTGAGCGCCGTGCGCCAGGGCTGTTGCACACAGCACAGCATAGTAGACCGGGTGGAAGCGAGGGCGCGGGAAGGTCAATGTGGTAAGCAGCAACAGAGCCAGCGGCGCAAACGCGACACGCACCGGCGCAGGTCGCCCCCAGGCACCCAAGAGAAAAAAAGCGAATAAACACAAGAGGCAAGCCAAGGCGTAACGCCGATTCGGCCTCAGGAACAGAAACACTCCCACGGGAATCACCAATGGAAAGACGTGGCTGTCCAGGACGGCGCGGACCCCTGTGTAGCCCAGATAGCCGAAGGTATACACACCGTCCGAGAGGGGTCCAACATCCTTCAATGCGCCCCCCAGTCTTACCGGGTCGACCAGTGAACGGTCCACAAAAAACCACGACTTCAACAGCCTCAGATCATTGATACTGTATTGAAACTGACTCATGACATCGGGTTGACGCATCAAGCGTTCATCTGCGATCCACAGCAAGATCTGCCCCAAGTTTCCGCCCATGCTCACGATGTCCTGCCAAGGTGCCGCACTGTAAGCCCGAGCATCAAGCCAGAACGCGAATGCAGCCGAGGTAACAAACACAAGCCCGCATCGTCTTGCCACGATGTCGGTAAACAGCATTCGCCAGGGCAACATCGGCGCAGCAACAAACAACACCAGCACAAACTCCCGAGGACGAACAAGCAAGCCCAGGAACGCGAGACACCACCCGCCGATTAGCAGTATTTTCTTTTCGGTGCGACCCCAAGCAATCCAGGAAAGGACCGCTGCTGCAGTCAGAAGGCCTGCAGTGGCCGTGAACTGGATGAACAGAAAAGGTCGAAGAAAGACAAAAATTAATCCGATCACCAGGAATGCCCAGCGGACTTGCATCACCCGAAGCGAATAGACACTAAAAAAAAGAGCTAAAAAAATTGAAAAGACGGAAAATATCGAGTACCCAAGTATTCCAAACATCTCCGGAATAATACAAACCAGATACCCGATCAATACGTTCGACAAAAGAATATTGGGGCTGGATTCCGCCACAAGGCCAAATCCGTGCGCAATGCTCATCATTGCGATGTCATCATTTGTTTCCCAGGTGGGAGTATAAAAAAAGTAGATGACTGCAGGAAATAAAATCGCAGCCGCGAATATCCAGGACGAATCTTTATCTATTTTCAACATTCAACAGTCCATTCACTTGAACCGGCCGCCTCAAAAGCGGGAAAACAGTGAAAAACTTTCAATTCATACTCCGGAAGCGGATTCAGGAAATCCTCACGGTCCCAGGATGGGCCGCATCCAGTCCAAGGACAACAGGACCTGTCACGAGAGGCGTTGAACCAACCAATTCAGGCAAGGGTTTCCCAGCCGAGACAGTCGATGTCCGCAGGGGTCACGATGCGAATCTCAGGGAAGGCCGCCTGAAATTGGAATAACTCCGAATAGGAGTCGTTGACAAGTACCAATTTGCTCAGTTCCAAGTGATGGTCGGCTATCATCTGACGCAAGGTTTCAAATTTATTTTCCGACTGACGTACATCACTGAACAGACGAGGAATACAAAATCTACGCAGCACGCCGTCTACGTCCCGATTCTTGCTCAACAAAAACTGCCGTATGCCTCGATTGTGCCCGTCAATGAGATGAGCTACCGCGATTGGGTCCGGTTTTCCGTCTTTACGGAGCAATGTGTCATCAAGATCCCAGATGACCGCATCGTAGGGATGCATTTCGACCCAACTCGCCAACGAGCGATTCACCAGGACTCCCGATTGCAACTGAGGGACCTGGACGTTGTAACCAAGAAACATGAACACACACATCAGGGGAATGTTGACACCTGAATAACGGGTAAGTCCCATTGAACCAGCCACGCGCGCGTTGATCTCCAACAGTTTGTAATTCCCCTCGCGATCTCGTTTGAACTGAGCAAACCAGGGGCCTCGGAGATGAAGTTTGGAAGATGCCGCGGACAGCCATTCCTGGATTTGAGCGGAAACGAATGATTTCGCGCCGAGTGCGATGCCCCTCCCCACTTTCCCCCTGACGCGTGGATTTGCCACCAACAGTCGCCCTGCTAGGTCACTGACACAATCCACCGTGCATTCCTCGCCGGGAAGGTACTCCGTCACCAATAAGCCTTCACCACGCGCGTTGTAATAATCATCCACAGACTGCAGGATCCGACCGCCACGAGAGCCAGAACCGATGTCCGGTTTGGCAAAGGCTGGCCTCCCGTCTGGCGCAGAAGGATAAACCTCCGGTACCGGAACGACGCCTTCCAGATGACGATAGGTCTCTGATTTCGAAAGCAGGATGCGCGCGCAATGCTCTCCTGGCGTCACGAAACGCGTGGTTGGCGACGTCCAGCTCGAGAACTCGGCGACTAGGGCGTCTGTCGTCGGGAATACTAGATCGATAGCCTGACGTGTCAGAAAAGCCCGGAAATCAGCCGCGAACCCGGGGGATTGGAGGCTGGAAATGTCGTGATAGTCCCGGAGTATGGCTCGAGCTGGATCGTACTGGTGATCCTGGCTACTCCCGCCAACCACCTCAACTTTATTGCTTTTGATCAAAGAATGGATGATCTCGAGCCCCGGTTCGTTACAAGCAGGAAATACGAGCACTCTGAACACGGAGGAAGGTTGCCTGAAGTTCAAATCTTCGGTCATTCTGGTTTGAGTGTCTCATCATTCAGTTGGGGGACCACGATCTGCCCCCTTGAAGCAGCGAACTGGAGTCTTAGAGGAGTTGCGACTGGCTCTAAAACGTTTCAAACAGAAGCGCGTTCCCTAATTGCTGCCCTCCGAAGGGGAGGGGGATGGACTGGGCGCACGTGTCAGTTGCTCCAGGGGGCCGGTCTCGATGTAATCCACGCGCCAATTATGGAAGCGGGCGCCCGGAACGGGGACGTTGGGGTAGCGCCCTATCCAGAAGTAGCGGGGACGCCGCGTCATCTGCTCAGAGACGACAATTTTGGAGTTCACCAGAACCTGGTAGTCACTTTTTCCGTCAAATTCCAGGCGAATGACGAATGGTTCCTGCGACGTGTCATCCAATTGGCCAGTGACCTCTTTGCTTCCAGTTCTCACGGTCACCGTTGGCTTGTACCAGTAGTTTCTAACTTCAACTGTCGGGGGAACGAAGCCTGGGTCAGCTGGGCCGCTGGGAGGAAGAACGTCCCAATTGAGGGAGGAGGCAATCGACTCATTGACTGCGCTCAGCCATTGCGCCTTGCTTTCAAAATACCAGGGCCCGGACTTAGGAATGACCTTTTCACTGCTAACCAGCAGCGGAAAATCTGCCTCGCCCACCACTTGCATCACGTTCAGCCAACCGTCTTTCAGCCTCACCACGCCCGATTTCTCGTGAACGCTCCAACTGGTCCCGTCGATCGCGCTACCGCTGAAATCCTCACGGAAATGGACCACTCTCTGGGGCGAGGTTGGAGATTGCGCGTGATTCGGTGAGTTGGGGTTATCCGACGACGGCTCTGAGCCCTTGGCGTTGGATGTTGCCGCCGCAGGAGACGCTCCCCCCTGCGCATCCTGGCTGCTTGCTGTTGCAGCAGGTCCTAATGCGAGAGGCGTCAATGTCACACCGATGGGTTGCCTTTCGGCCTGACAAGCCAAAAGCGACGCCGCCAAGATGCATATGATGCTGGCTGGCTTCAAACGCGGAGCGGGCATGGAGATTCCCTCAATAGAAAATTTTCTTTACAAATATGCAGCGGAGGCAAATAACTCGGATGTCGCCGATGCCCAGAAAGCTTATCGGGTAATCTGCGTGCAAGCTTTAAACACGTTTCCGCTTGAGCCAGATCTGACACCACAGTGACTTCCCATCGCCCTCACAATGGCCTTTTGACTCGCTCAGACCAGTTCCGCCCGCAAGGATTGCTCTGAAGCACTCTACCTCAGCCAACCGTGTCCAACTTTCCGGGTGCGGTGCGTAAAGCAATCGGGTTCAAAATGTGTCAGCCGCCTCTACGCACCAAACGTTGTGTCTCGGCAGGATTGACGAGCACCTCAAACAGAGAGGCTACATAGCGTGCTGGACATTCTCCTCAGCGTGGGTACCTCTTACAATGACGAAGATGATGTGCGCTTGGATTTCCATTGCCTCCCTCAAGCATCATGCAGGCACACCCGAAAATTCCCTTCGAAAACCGGTGCGAGGTCAGTGTCCCGTGTCAATTCGATGCCGGGGATCTAATTTCGAGAACAGTCAGGGCAAAACGCAGCCCGCTAAGACGTGGCTTTCGTAGAAATGAATCAAGCATCACCATCTGAAGTCAATTCGGCGTCCCCCTCGACGTGGCGCCGCGCAAGTGTTACGCAGGAATGGCTGGACCCCTCCCCCCGCGAATTGAACCGAATCTTTGCCGCCTTGCTCGGAAGCTCCGTGTTCGTGTTTTCAGGCGGTCACATCTTGCTGAGAGATGCTGGCGTTTTCGTGGAAACACTCCCGGTCGCAATGGCGTGTCTAGGAATCCTGGTTTACTTCTACAGCCTCTCTTTCATCACGGGTAGCGTGCCCTGGGGTTTGCTCGCTACTTATGGAAGCTTGTTGGGCCTGGTTTATGGGCCGCGCCCACTATTTGGAGCGATCCTGTTCGGCGGTTGTGGCATCGGTGCATATCTGATTGCGACGAAGCTTCGACTGCGCAGAGAGGATTGGCTCGGCCTCGTCTTGATGGCAGCCACCGCTGCCGCGCTCATTCTAGACTGTGGTTTTTCCCCCTTCGACGTGACGCAACGCGTGAACGCGGGCCTCATTCATCGGGACACCCTCTTTCACGCCAGCATCGCCGCCATGATCAAAAACTATGGCATCACGTCTACAGGATTACACGGGCTCATCTTCACCCCTTACCACGTCCTTTCGCATACCCTGATGGCCAGCATCAGCCTGATTTCTGGTGGTAGTATCCTGCTGGTCTACGGCGTGGCGCAATGGGTGCTATTCGCTCCCCTGCTGATTTTCTGCACCACCTATGCAACCACGGCCATCACGAAGGTCGAACATGACGACATCCCATCCGCCTGGCTTCTAACCTGTACCGCCCTGGCCTTGCTGCCTTGGCTCGTAGACCCGTGGACCTTGGTGCATCACAACCCATTCATCTCAGAGAGTTACGTCCTCTCGATGGGTCTCTTTTTCATCGGAATGAAGCCTCTTTTTCAAGAGAGACTTGACCGTCGAGCCCTCTGCTTCGTACTGGTACTATCAGGGATGCTGGCGTACGCCAAAAGTCCGGTAGGGGTCATTTATTCAGGCCTGTGGGGATTGCGTGCGTTGCTGCTTCCAGGAGCAACGGTGAAACGGACCTGGATTTGTTTCGCTCTGGCAACCTTGATCGTGGGCGGCGTTACTTTCGAAACAGCCTATGCAATCGCAGCCCCCAAGCTTGGCGCATCGATCAGCATTGAATGGTTTCACCACATCAGAAATTACGGCTATTTAGGCGAGCAAATCATTCAATTACCTGGCAGTCAGACTGGTGTGAGGGAGTTGACCTGGCGGTCCGTGGGTCTCACCGTCGCATCACTGGGCATATTTTTCGGTTTACATTTCTGTTTTTCTTGGTGGGTCCTGCTGCGCAACGTGATGGCCGCCGGACCTGCGAATCTATGGAAAACCCCCACCACCTTGTACACGTTGGGCTCATTGGGGGCGGGACTGCTGATGGTGACCTTCGTAAAGTTACAGGAGGGTACGGCTTATTTCTTTTACAATCCAGCGTTCTATGTCGCCTTGCCACTCTGGATCTCTTGGTGCCTATCAGATGGCCAGATTTTGCGTCAAAAAGTCCTGCCATCACGATTCGAACCCATAATCGCACGGGCCGGTCGCTACACGCTGATCATCGTGACGTGGGCCCTCCTGACTCCTCTCAATTTCTATGAATACCGTTCAGATCCAAATTTCATCATCAAGCAAGCTCCGCTGGTAAAGTCTCTCGTAAGAATTCGCGATGAACTCCCAATCAGTGTGACCTTAAATTTAAGCCCTGGCACCCTCGACAAAACACTCTTGCGTGATTGCGTCGCTAGACCGTTTTTATACCCTGCCCTTTCAGAAAGGCCCTGGGCCAATCTGCTGAACCAAGATGAAGACTGTGAGTATCGCCTATATTTGTTCCCGCTTTATGGTCTGACGCCCTCGAATAGGAAGCTTTCCAACGTACCCGTAAGACTAGAAAAGACTTTTCTCATACCAGACTCGGCATTGAGTGACCTGACCCCCTAAATCCGGGTCAGATGAAAATTGGATCTCTCCCGGGCATAGAACCCGAGGAGGACCAGCATGAAGTCCAGCCGATTCAGCGAGGAGCAGATCATCCGCGCCATCAAGAAGTTCGACGCCGGCCGCAAGGTGGGCGACGTGTGCCGCGAGCTCGGGGTGACGGACCAGACCACGTACAACTGGCGCCGGAAGTGCGGAATGCCGGGTCATTCACCGTTGCGGGCGCCGCCCGTCGCGGAGGCTTGGCCTTCACATCCGGGTCGCGCTCCCAATCGTCCCAGGCCGCATCCAACTCCGCGATCTCAACGTCATTTTGGCGGGCCTCGAAATACA